>JAMCPM010000002.1 GCA_023382335.1 Actinomycetota bacterium | reverse complement strand
CGGCGGCCACGGTGCAGCCGGTCAGGGTGGTCGCATCTATATTGACGGCCACGGTGGCGGTGTTGATGCCGCTGGTGGCGTCAGAGTAGTTGGCGTAGACCGTGGTCGAGGCCGTTGAGATGGTGCCAGTCGGCGTGATGCCGGTTACAGCCGGGGCCACGGTGTCTACCGTGAAGCTCGCCGAGGCCGAACCGGTGTTGCCGGCGTTGTCGTTGACCCGCACGGTGTAGTTGTGGACGCCCTGGGCCAGGCCCGTGACGGCGCAGCTGACGCTGGTGGCGGTGGTCGTGCAACCCGTTACCGCGGTGCCGTCGAGGCCTACGTAGACCGAGGCGGCCGCGATGCCGCTACCGGTATCGGAGAGGCTGGCGGTCAGGGTCTGGGCGGCGTTGGCCACGGTGCCGGTCGGCGCCAGGCCGGTGACGGCCGGGGCGATCGAGTCTACCGTGAACGATCCGGTGCCTGCTCCAGCGTTGCCGGCGTTATCAGAGACGTTGACCGTGATCGTGTGGGCTCCCTGCGCCAGGCCGGTGGCCGGGCAGGAGACCGAGCCGGCGGCCACGGTGCAGCCGGTCAGGGTGGTCGCATCTATATTGACGGCCACGGTGGCGGTGTTGATGCCGCTGGTGGCGTCAGAGTAGTTGGCGTAGACCGTGGTCGAGGCCGTTGAGATGGTGCCGGCCGGCGTGATGCCGGTTACAGCCGGTGCGATCGAGTCTACATCGAAGGCGCCCGAGGCGGAGCCCTGGGTGCCCAGCGTGTTCTTCACGCTCGCGGTGAAGGTATGGTGGCCCTGCGCCAGTCCGGTGACCGGGCAGTCGATGTGAGTCGCTGTCGCGGTGCAGCCGGAGAGCAGGCCGCTATCCATGTAGACCTGGGCTGTAGCTGAGTCTATGGCCGAGCCGGTTGAGCTGTAGTCGGCCGAGACGGTCGCCGAGGTCGTGTTGATCGTGCCTGCCGGCAGCAGGTTGGTCACTGCCGGCGGAGTTCCGCCAGCCGCGTTGACCGAGAATGAGCCCGTGCCAGTTCCGGTATTGCCCACATTATCCTGGACGGACACTGAGACCGTATGTGCGCCGTTGGCCAGGCCCGTGACGGAACAACTCACCGAGTTGGCTCCCACAGCGCAGCCGGTCAGGGCTGTGCCATCGAGCATAACTGCGGCCGTGCTGCCATTCAGGCCGGAACCCGCGTCTTGCATGTATGCGTAGACTGTGGCCGAAGCCGACGTGATAGTGCCTGTCGGCGTGATGCCAGAAACAACCGGCGCAATGGTATCAACCGAGAACGTTCCGGAAGCGGAGCCGATGTTGCCGGCGTTATCCTTGATCTTGACCAGAATCGAGTGGCTTCCCTGAGCCAGTAGCGTGGCCGGGCAGCTGACGGATGTGGACGAAGCCGTGCAACCGGCGACAGTAACACCGTCGAGATATACAGCAGCGGTCGCGCTGTTTATTCCCGAACCGGAATCAGAGAGATAGGCGCTCAGTGTTGCCGAGGTGCTGTTCTGCCAGCCGCTGGGCTGAACGTTGGACACAGCCGGGGCAATCGAATCGATTGAGAAGGTGCTGGCTCCAGTCGCGCTGTTTCCAGCGATATCCTGAATGCTCACGGCAACGCTGTGGCTTCCCTGAGCAAGAGCCGTAACCGGGCAACTGACATTATTGGGGCCAGTTACGCAGCCCGTCAGGGTTCCACCATCGAGCGAAACGGAAACAGCCGCGGTATTGATACCGCTGCCGACGTCCGAGTAGTTGGCGCTGATAATCGGCGACGCGCTGGTGATGGAGCCGGAAGGCGAAATGCCGCTGACAACCGGGGTCGTGCGGTCGACCGTGATGGTCGCCGTGTTCGAGCCGTGATTGCCGACGTTGTCATCGACCATGACCATCATCGAATGGCTGCCGGCGGCCGCGGCCACGTTGGCGCAGGAGATGCCGGAAGCGTTCGTAGTACAGCCGGTTACCTTGACGCTGTCGAGATAAACGGCGGCGGTCGCTGAATTGACTCCCGAGCCCGCGTCGCTGATGTCGGCGCTGAGGGTCAGGTACTGTGAATTAACGGCACTGGCGGGCTGCATGTTCGAGATCGCCGGGCCGGTTTTGTCGATTGAGAAGGAGCCGTTGCCAGTGCCGGGATTGCCGGCCATGTCGGACACGTTCACCGTGATCGAATGGCTACCGACGGCGAGGCCGCTGGCAAGGCAGCTGACACTCGAGGAGTTCACGGTGCATCCGGTCACGATCGTGCCGTCGAGCGTCACGACCACACTGGATGTATTGATGCCGCTGGTATCACTGTAGCTGGCGCCGATCGTGGCGCTGTCGACGCCGATCCAGCCGCTGGGCTGAATGTTGGTGACGCTCGGCGGAATGATGTCATTGTTTACCGTGAACGAACCGCTGCCGGTTCCGTGATTTCCGGAGACGTCGTCGACATTGATGGTGATGTTATGCACACCATTGCCGAGACCGCTGACCGGACAGCTGACGCTTGAAGCTGTGATAGCACAGCCGGTCACCCTGACGGTATCGAGATATACGGCAGCCGTGGCGCTGTTCACGCCGGACAGATCATCCGACATCGTCGCACTGATCGTCGTTGACGTGCCGGTTATCGAGCCGGCCGGCAGGATGCCGGTGACTGCCGGCGCGGTGTTGTCAACGATGTTGAAGCTGCCGCTTATCGGGGCCACGTTGCCGGCCGCATCCGCAACAGATCCACTGATGGAGTGAGCGCCGAGGGACAGTCCGGTCCGCGGACAACTGATGTCGGTGCCGGTCACTGTGCATCCGGTCAGGGCGGTTCCATCCAGCGAGAGGCTCACTGAGCCCTGATTTATTCCGGAGCCGCTATCGGAATAGCTTGCTCCGATGGTAGCCGCGCCGGTGTTGATCGTTCCGGAAGGAACAACACTGGAAATTGTCGGCGCCGTCGTGTCGCCGGAACGCCATGCATCGACATACGTCCAGGGCTTGGCATCGCTGCCGCCCGTGAAGGTATAGGCGGCATCGCAATAGCCGTCAGCGTTGGCGTCGGTACAACCCTGGGCCGGAGAGCTGAAATTGCTCCAGAAGTTACCGGCGACCGGGACTGGCTGGCTGAACGCATTGCCCGAACCGCCGCTGACATACGCCTGCGTCGTGTTGCTGATGAAGCTGTTGTTATAGATCTTGTTGTTGCTTGAAGCCAGCAGGTAGACACCGTAGTTGAACTGCCTGATGGTCAGGTTCTTGATGGTGATGTTGTTCCTGATGGACAGCGAGACACCGGAAGCGAAGCCGCCGAGGCTGGTGAGCTTGTGGCCGGCGCCGTCGATGGTGATGCCGTCGTTGGAGACGACAATGCCGTTCTTGCCTGAGTTGACGTTGATATCGGTGTTAAGCGTACAGGTGAGAGTCGCCGGGTTCCACGTACCGATCGTGGTGCAGGCGCCGCCTGTGGCGTTATTGCTGATGGTATTGGTGTTGGTCGTGACCGTCGGCGATACCGTGGTATCGACAACGAAGGTGTTGGAAGCCGTGCCGATATTGCCGGCATTGTCGGCCACGCTGACAACCATCGTATGAGAGGCGTTGGTCAGGCCTGTCACAGAGCAGCTGACAGCAGCCGGCCCGGCGGAGCAACCGGTGACGGCGGTGCCGTCGAGAGTGACAACCGCGCTGGAGGCATTGATGCCGGCGGAAGCGTCAGAGTAGTTGGCGCTCAGGGTTAGCGCGTTGATGTTCTGCGTGCCCACGGGCGCCAGGCTGCTGACGGTCGGATTGACTGCATCGATAGAGAAGGAACCTGCACCTGAGCCGACATTGCCGGCGTTGTCGGAGACCCGCACTGAGATCGAATGGGTCGCCACGGAAAGGCCGGAGGTCGGGCAGCTGATAAGGGTAGCGCTGGCGGTGCAGCCGCTAAGGGCGACGCCGCCGTCAAGGCTGATCGTCGCGGTCGCCGCGTTGACGCCGGAACCGCCGAGATCGGCGAGGTCGGCGTTGATGGTCGGATTGGTGATATTGATCCAGCCGGACGGCGTTACGTTACTGGCGGTCGGCGGTGTCGTATCTGGAGCCACCGAATCGAATGAGCCGGTTGCGGTAGCCGCATTACCGGCGACATCGGAGACGCTCACGGAAATCGTGTGCGTGCCGCTGGCCAGTGCCGTCGCCGGGCAGCTGATGTGAACGGCGTTGACCGTGCAGCCGGTCATCGGCAGCAGGGAACCGTCGAGATGGATGGAAGCCGAGGCGGCATCGATGCCCGAACCCAGGTCAGCATAATCGGCGCTGACAGTGGCCGAGCTGGTGGTCATGGTGCCCGTCGGCAGGATATTCGTAATTGAAGGCGCGATGGTGTCCACATTGAAGGAACCGCTGGCGCTTCCGGCGTTGCCGGAATTATCCGAGACACTCACGGTAATGTTGTGATTGCCCTGCGCCAGTCCGGAAACCGCGCAGTTGATGCCTGTCGCGGTAGCTGTGCAACCGCTGACGGCGCCGCCGTCGAGAGTAGCAGCGGCGGTGCCTGCATTGATCCCGGAGAGGTCGTCCGAGAAATTGGCTGTGATTGTAGTAGAAGTCGAATTGACCGAACCGGTCGGAGCCAGGCCTGAAACCACAGGCGCCGTGGTGTCGACCACGGTGAAGCTTCCACTTATAGACGCAACGTTGCCGGCGTTATCCGCCACCGTGCCGCCGATCGTGTGCGCACCCGTCGCCAGGCCCGTAGCCGGACAGCTGAAGCTGGTGGTGGTAACCGTGCAGCCGAGCATCGTGCTTGAGTCCAGAGTTACGATCACAGAAGCGGTCTTCACGCCGGACTCACCGTCAAACAGGCTGCCGCTGACAGTGGTGGAAGAACTGCTGATGATCCCGGAGGGAGCGACACTGCTCACGGTCGGCGCTGTGATATCGGGAACCGGCGGCGTCAGCCAGCCGTTTACAGTAGTCCAGGGATTATTGTCGGTGCCGCCCGTAAATGCATACGGGGCGTCGCAACGGCCGTCAGCATTGAGGTCGTCGCAGCCCTGGGCGGAGGTGCTGTGGTTGCTCCAGTAGTTGCCTCCAGCCGGCATCGGCTGGTCGAACACGTTGCCGGAGCCACCGCTGGCGCTGGCCGCATTTGTATTGCCGATGAAGTTGTTGTTATAGACAGTCGCGTTCGTGGCGGAGGTGAGGTAGACGCCGTAGTTGAAGGACTGGACGGTCAGGTTCTTGACGGTGACGCCGCTCTTGATCATTACCGAAACGCCGCTTGAGAAACCGCCGAGGCTGGTTATCTTGTGGCCGTTACCGTCTATGGTGATGCCGTTGTTGGAGATCTCAATACCGGTCTTGCCGGAGTTGACGTTGATATCGGTAGTCAGGGTGCAGGTCAGGGTCGCCGGGTTCCAGACGCCGATGGCGGTACAGCTGCCGCCGGTGCTGTTGTTGGAGATGTAGTTCGTGTTGGTTGTGATCGACGGCGAGACCGTGGTATTGACGGTGAATGAGCCGCTGCCGCTGCCGGTGTTGCCGGCGTTGTCGTTGACGGTGACGCTGATCGCGTGCAGCCCGTCAGCGATCCCGGAGACCGGGCAGTTGACGTTGCCCGCAGTCGCAGTGCAGCCCGGAACAGTGGTGCCGTCGAGGCTGACCACCACGCTGCCGGAATTTATACCGGCGCCGCCGTCTGAGAAGTTGGCGCTAAGGGAGGTCGCGTTGACGTAGATGGTTCCCGCAGGTGCGACGGCGCTTACTGTCGGCGCTGTTGTATCCATGGAGAAGGAAGCTGAGCCGGAACCGCTGTTGCCGGCGCCGTCGGAGACGCTTACTGCTATTGAGTGTCCACCCGCGGCCAGGCCGGCAGTCGGACAGCTTATATGAGTAGCGGTGGCGGTGCAGCCGGTAAGGGCCGTGGCGCTGCCATCGAGCTTGATTGCCGCCGAAGCAGCATTGACGCCGGAGCCGCCGAGATCGGCGAGGTCCGCGTTGATGGTCGGGTTGGTGATGTTGATCCAGCCGGACGGAGTGATGTTGCTGACCGTCGGTGGAGTGGTATCGGGGGCGACCACGGTGAACGATCCGCTGCCGCTGCCGGTGTTGCCGGCGGCGTCATTGACGCTCACGCCTATATTGTGAACACCGGAAGCCAGTGCGGACACATTGCAGCTGACGCTGGTGGCGCTGGCGGAGCAACCCGGTACCGCGGCGCCGTCGAGAGTAACTGCCGCGGTGGCGGTGTTGACTCCGGAGCCAAGGTCGGAGAGGCCGGCGCTGATGGTGGTGCTCGAAGTCGTGATGGTTCCGCTCGGCAGGATTCCGCTTACAGCCGGCGCCGTCACATCGACGACGAACGAGCCTGAACCCGAACCGGTGTTTCCGGAAACATCCGCGACCGAGACCGCGATCGTGTGGCTGCCTTCCGCCAGGCCGGCCTTGGTGCAGCTGATGCCGGTTGCGGTAACAGTGCAACCTGAAACAGCAGCGCCGTCCACCTGGACGGCTGCCGTTGCGACATTGATTCCGGAGAGATCGTCAGAATAACTGGCGCTCACTGTGGTGGAGGTCGAGTTGATCGCCCCACTCGGCTGGACGTTGGTCACAGCCGGCGCCGTGTTATCGGCGACGGTGAAGCCGCCGCTGATCGGCGCGACGTTGTTGGCGTTATCGGAGACCGAACCGCTGATCGTGTGTGCTGCGACGGAGAGGCCTGAAACGGGACAGCTGGCACTGGTTGTCGTTACCGTGCAACCCGAAAGCGGGGCGCCATCCAGATTCACTACTACCGATGAGAGCTTAACGCCGGACTCCGTGTCCGAGTAGCCTATGTTGACAGTCGTCGCACCCGTGTTGATTATTCCCGCCGGGGCGACGCTCGCTACCGTCGGCGCCGTCACATCAGGCGCGGGCGGAACCAGCCAGCCGCTGGCGGTCGTCCAGGCAGCAGGGTCGCTGCCGCCCGTGAACGCGAAGGCGGCGTCACAGATGTGATCGCCGTTGCCGTCGACGCAGCCGGTGTTGTTGCTCCAGAAGTTACCGCCGACTGGCGAGGGCTGGCTGAAGACATTGCCGCTGCCGCCGGACACGTAAGCCGGGATCGCATTGCCAAGAACGTTGTTGTTGAAAATCTTGCTGTTCTTGGAGACGGTGAGATAGAAGCCGTAATTGAAATTGCTGACCGTCAGGTTCTTGACCGTAACGTTGTTCCTCACCGAAAGCTGCACGCCGTTTGTGAATCCACCCGATCCATTCACGGCGTGGCCGTTGCCGTCGAGAGTTACCCCGTCCGACGAAATCGTGATGCCGTTCATGCCGGCGGCGTTGATGTCGGAGGTGAGCGTGCAGGTCAAGCTGGCGGGGTCCCACGTTCCCACAGTGGCACAATCGCCACCGGTGGCGTTGTTGCTGATTACTTTAGCGGTTGCCGCTTTAGCGTTTTGCGCGAATGCGAGGTTGAGGAGTATCGCGACTAGAACTAGAACACTAAGAGATAGAAAAGCTTTTATTGCATCGTTGTATACATGCTGTTTGGCCTTCACCCGTATTCCTTTCCTGTTTTATATAGCTGGGGGGGTATAAAAATGTAGCTGATTTTAGCGCGTCGTATGAGTTATGTAAATACTTTGTGGATGCTGGTTTTAAGCCCTTGATGATTTTGACTTCAGCGCCATGCGGCCGCAGACTGACCTTAAGCGGGGCAGTCAGCCGTTATTTGAAGGGCCTCCCCAGGCCGCCCGCGCTTCACGGATGACGCTTCCGGAGCCTCCGAAAATCCTTTTTTTACGGGAGGTTTGGCAGACCTGTGCCCCAGGGCCGGATTGGTGGATCGTCCTTTCTCGCCCAGCATGGCTTCACAGGAAATTCCTTGCCCGCCCATGCGAACGGGAGCTCCGGTCATTGATATCGTGGGAATAGAATATAGGGGAATTCCCCTAGACGATTTCTGGTGATTATTTGCCCCGAAATTACCGATCCGGACTGCCGCTAGGTCATTTCCCGAACGAGGGGACATCTGCGGTTAGTTGACATAATGACATCTTATTTATGTCACGGAAGGAATACGTTGGCAACCACAACGCGCTGAATCTTGCGGCGAAGACCTAGGTGGAGAAATGCGTGAAGCTGAGATCAGCCGCGGTCGCGTGCGGTCTCGATCGCCGACTTTATGTCCCGGGGAAGGGGACCGTCGGCGACGATGAAATCGTAAAGCTTGTCCGCGAGCTGGGGCGAACGGTAGAGCTCGCGCTGCAGGCTGCGCTGGCGATATTCGAAGAAGTGTTCCGGCTTGACGCGCAAGGCCCGCGCAATGACCTTGATGACTTGATCTGTCGGCACAGGCCTGGTACCGCAAGCCAGATGGTTGAGATAGCCCGCGGAAAGTTTGGTCCTGGTCGCCAGCCGCCGGTAGCTGATCTTGCGCAGCGACATCAGCTCGCGAAAAGTCTGTGGAAACAGTGATTGCGAATTTGGAATATCCTTGTTGGTCTCGGCGCTCACTTGAGGACCTCGTTTACTTCCTTGAGAAATTGTTCGACGGCACGGCCGGCGATGTCGATATCCTGGGCGTCACTCACGAGGCTGATGAGACGGCTGCCGATGATGACGCCGTCAGCGTGCCTGGCGACCTCGGCGGCATGCTCGGGAGTCGAGACGCCGAAGCCGACCGCGAGCGGCACCCGCGTGCGCGCGCGGACCCGTTCCAGGAAGGCGGGCAACTGATCCGAAAGTGACGTCCTTGCCCCGGTCACGCCGGTCACCGAAACGCAGTAGATGAAACCCGACGCATTCTCGGCAATCAGGTCAATACGCTCGTCGGGACTGGTCGGCGCCACCAGGAGAATCGGATCGATGCCGCGCCCCCGGCAGGAAGCCATGAACCCGGATGCTTCGTCAACCGGAAGATCGGGCACGATCAGGCCGTTGACCCCGGCGGCGGCCGCCGCCTCGACGAACCTGTCCTGGCCGTACGAGAAGACGCAGTTATAGTAGACCATCAGCACGATCGGCACCCGGGCGCTGAATTCAGACGCCAGCGTCAGCACGTCGTCGGGAGTGATCCCCTGCTCCAGGGCTACCTGGGAGGAAGCCTGCACCACCGGGCCGTCGGCCAGCGGATCCGAGAAGGGCACGCCCAGCTCGATCATGTCGGCGCCGCCGGCAATGAAGGATTCCATGACATGCCGGCACTCGTGCATGCTGGGATAGCCGCCGGTGGTGTAAGGCATCAGCAGCGCCTTCTTGCTGCTGGCGGCGAAGACGTCCTCGAGCCGGCTCACAGCACCGCTCCCTGAAAATTTTCGCTCGAGCGGCTCATTCCATGATCCCCAGCGCCCGGGCGGCCTGATGTACGTCCTTGTCGCCGCGGCCGCTCAGATTGACGATGACCACGTCATCCTTGCCGTAATCGCCGGCATGCTTTGCCAGCCAGGCGACGGCGTGAGAGCTCTCCAGCGCCGGGATGATCCCTTCGGTCTCGGAAAGCATGGTGAATGCGGCCAGAGCCTCGTCGTCGGTCACCGAATCGTAGCGCACACGCCCCTCATCGTGGAGCCAGGAATGCTCGGGGCCCACGCCAGGATAATCGAGGCCTGCCGAGATCGAATGCGCCTCGAGGATCTGGCCGTAAGCGTCCTGCAGAATGTACGACATCGACCCGTGCAGCACGCCGCGCCGGCCGCGCTCGATCGAAGCGCCATGCTTGCCGCTCTCCAGCCCCTCCCCCGCCGCCTCGACTCCGATCATGCCGACCTCGTCGTCGAGAAAGGCGGCGAACAGCCCCATGGCGTTGGAGCCGCCGCCGACACAGGCGATCAGCTCCGTGGGCAGTTTCTCCTCGGCGGCCAGGATCTGCTCCCGGGCCTCGCGTCCGATCACGCTCTGGAAATCGCGCACCAGCGCCGGGTACGGAGCCGGCCCGGCTACCGAACCGATGACGTAATAAGTATGCTCGACGTTGCTCACCCAGTCGCGAATGGCCTCGTTCATGGCGTCCTTGAGCGATTTACTGCCGGAGTCCACCGGCAGGACCTCGGCCCCCAGCAGCTTCATGCGCACCACGTTGAGCTCCTGGCGGGCGATGTCCTTGACGCCCATGTAGATAGCGCAGGGAATTCCAAAGAGCGCGGCGGCCGTAGCCGTGGCAACGCCGTGCTGCCCGGCGCCGGTCTCGGCAATGATCCTGGTCTTGCCCATCTCCGCGGCCAGCAGCAGCTGCCCGACGGTGTTGTTGATCTTGTGGGCGCCGGTGTGGCAGAGATCCTCGCGCTTGAGATATATATGCGGACCACCGAGCTTCCCGGTCAGCCGCGACGCGAAATAGAGCGGCGTCGGCCGTCCCACGAAGTCTTTGAGCAACGATTCGAACTCGGCCTGGAAGGCAGAGTCGTCTTTTAGCCGCTCGTAGGCGGCGGTGAGCTCATCGAGCGCCGGGATCACGGTCTCGGGCACATAGCGCCCGCCGTAAGGGCCGAACCTTGCAGGTATGGTCATCCAGTCTCTTTCCTGAAAATTTCCAGATTCTCAAAAAGTTGCCGTAACAGCTCGGGGTCCTTGACCCCGGGGGCGGATTCAACGCCGCTGCTGACATCTACGGCAAATGGCGTCAGCAGGCGTACCGCCGCGATTATGTTCTCGGGTTTCAGGCCTCCGGAAAGGATCAGCCTCCGGCGCCGGACTGCTTCGGGAATCGCTTCCGCCAGGCCCCAGTCAAATACCTCACCGGTTCCTCCCCGGCGCTCAGGATGATAAGTATCCAGCAGAATGAAATCGGTGTCAAACTGGACAACGCCGGCAAGCGCCTCATTGCCGGATGCTCCCGGCCCAGCCCCGCTCGGCGCCGCCACGCCCCTCTCCCCCGCACGCGCGGGCACCTTCACCGACCTGATGACCACGGCTCCGGTGCGCTCCCGCACCTCGCGGGCAAGATCTTCATCTTCCTCACCGTGAAGCTGCACCGCCGTGAGGCCGCAAGCCCGCACCGCCGTCTCGATCTCGCCGGCGCCGGCATTGACGAAAACGCCCACGCGCTCCACACCCGCCTGCGCGGCCGATAGCACCACCGCTGCCTGTTTGGCGGTGACCTGCCTGGGGCTCTCCGGCGCGAAGATGACGCCCAGCGCCCAGGCGCCGAGCTCCACAGCCAGGGCGGCGTCCTCCGCGCGCATCAGACCACAAATCTTTACTTTAATATCAGCCATTCGATCCCTTTCGCCGGCGGCTTTCACTCCTCAGTCCCGCCACCGTCCCGCTACACCCACTTCCTCACCCAGGAATAGGAGAGATAGATGACCATACCCACTGTCAGCACCACCATTAGCGCGTTACTGCCCCAGAACCAGACCCTGCTTTCCAGCGGCAGCATATCCTGGAAGTTCATTCCCCAGAAACCGGTGATGAACGTCAGCGGCATGAAGATGGTCGCCACCACGGTCAGGCGCTTCATCACCAGATTGAGGCTGTTGGAAACAGCCGAGAGGTGCACGTCGAGCGCGCCGGTGAGGATGTCGCGGTAAGTGTCGAGCATGTCCGACAGCCGCACCAGGTGATCGTAGACGTCGCGCAGATACGGCAGCGTCTGCTCGCGGACGAAAGGATAGCTGCGCGAGGTCATCTCGTTGACGACCTCCCGCAGCGGAGAGGCGGTCTTGCGGAAGGTGATCATCTGCCGCTTGAGCGCGAACACGTCGTGCACGGCTTCGCGCCCGGCCTTGGCGTCGATGATGGCGTCCTCGAGGTCGTCGATGATCTCCTCGATGCTGTCGACCAGATCGATATAGTTGTCGACCACGACGTCCAGCAGGTGGTAGCAGAGCCGGTCGGAGCCGCAGGCCATCAGCCCGGGCCGCTTGCGGGCGTCATCCCAGACGCTGGTTATCTCCGGCAGCTTGCCCTTATGCACTGTCACTACGTAATTGGCGCCGACAAAGACGTCGATCTCGCTCAAGTCCAGTTCCAGCGCCTGGCCCTGCCGCCGGCCGGCCATGGCGACCATCACCAGGAAGATATAACCTTCGTCCTCGTAATCCTCGATCTTGGGGCGCTGCCGGCGGATGCTGCCGTCACCGAACTTTGACGCGTCCTCCAGGGCCAGGTCGTGGAATCCGAACATCGATTGCAGCAACCTGGTGTCCTCATCGCTCAACGATTCCTCGAAATCGAGCCAGACCAGCGTCGCCGGATCGGCCAGATGGGACCTGGCCTCCTCGATGCTCGCCACCTCCATGACCCCTTTTTCCCTGGATGAGCAAACCAGCGCCTGCATAGCATCACCGCCCGTCTAGAAAAATGGATTTATCCGGAAACAAAACAGCCCGACAATCGCCGGGCAATCAAGTGCTTTCGTTCAGGCGCCTGACGCCGCCCGGCCCCTTACTCGTGGATATGGACCGGAGTGCCCATCGGCGCCCAGTCGTAAACGCGCTTGGCGGTTTCGACCGGCATGCCAACACAGCCATGGCTGCCGCCCGACCCCCTGGTGCCAAAACTGGTGTTCCAGTAGTTGCCGTGCAGCGCGTTATCGCCGTAGAAGACCATCACCCAGGGAACGTGCGGTGCAAAATAGCCGGGGCCTCGCATGTCAGTGGCGCTAAGCTTGGCATAAATCGTGAAGTCGCCCAGCGGGGTCGGAGTGGCCACAGCGCCGGTGGCGACCGCGAATGAGTCTATGGGCTTGCCGTCCTCGAACAGCGTCACCGTCTGATTGGTGACGTCGACGTCGATCGACTTGGACGGCGCCGTGGTGAAAGTGCTCGAGACGTCTGACTCGACAAAGCCGCCGCTGACCCCCCGGAAGCCCGTCGGCCCGCCCTTGATGTGCATGGTCACGTCCTGCAGATGGTCCCAGGAAGCATTGGGAATGAACTCGAGCTTGTCGGCGCCTGCCCAGTTATATGTCCCCGGCACCTGGGGATCGACGCTCACCAGCGACTTGGCCAGGTCGGGGTTGGACACCGGCTCGCTGAAGATCACCGTCGGATGCGCGTCGGTGCTGGCGCTGCCGGAGCCGTCGGCGGGATCGAACGTCGCTTTCAGCGGATCGGTGGTCGCGGCCACGGTCACGACGGGAGCCATGAGCTCGCGGCCGTTGTTTGAGGTCACCGAGGTGAACTTGAGCGGATACTGCTTGCCCTGTTCGAACTTGGCCAGTTTGATGTGAGCGGTAGTGCCGCCGTCATCGAGGCTGGATGTGCTCTGGATGCCGTCGAGCTGATATTCAAACTTGCTGACGGGGATGTTCCAGTGGATAACGAGGTCCTCGCCGTACTTGACAGTCAGCCCCTCCTTGGGAATGACCGGCATCGGCGTGGTCACGGTCGTGAAAGTGTGGGTCTGGCTGACGGCCTTGTCGGAGACGCCAGTGAGGCCGATCTGCTTGACCGTGCCGGTGACGGTTACCTGGTATTCGGCATCGGCCTGCAGTGGATTGGAGCCGTCGTCGCTCACGAAGCGCCCGTCCTGCAGGTGGCCGCCGATCAGACGGCCGCCGTCGCGGGTTCCGTCCGGCGCTATCATTGATTCCTCGACGGATACGGTTGCCAGGCTGGCGCCCCAGCGGCTGGTGTTGATCTCCAGCCAGTTGTTGGGTTCGATCTCGGAATCGCCGTCGCCGGGGCTGACGGAGATGCGTGGCGGGAAGACGACGACCAGCAGCACGGTCGCGACAGCCGCCAGCGCGATCGCCGCTCCGATGATGATAGCTGCCAGTTTTAACTTCGACGCCAGAGGCTTTACGCGCGGCGCCGGTAATTCCTTGGTTGCTTCTCTGCCCAGCGTGACCGTCCTATAGTTCGATGGGGAACGGATTACGAACTCCTTGTACCCCGTTCACGGCCGATCTAATCTCGCCTGGGGTACGAATCGCAGGTGGGCCTGATCTTCCTGCATCCCGGACCCAGCACGAATAGAGGGAGTATACCAAACTGGGGCCGCTTCTATCCAGGAAGATTCAAAAGAAATGCAGGAAGGTTGGTCCTCAATGTCTTATGGCCCGTAGTAGTAAAAATCCCGGGCCTCGGCGGGTTGTATCGGTCCCCTGACCGCCGCCTGGTTTTTATCGGCCGTATTAATCTGCTATTTTGGCATTGGTGAACGCTAAAAAGGAAAAATCTGATGAACTCTGAAAGGAATGCGCGTTGAGCGCCAAAAGGAAGGCGGTCGCGCTGCTCTCCGGCGGGCTCGACAGCCGCCTGGCCGTCAAGATGATGCTCGATCAGGGCATCGATGTCGAGGCGCTCAACTTCGTCACCGTGTTCTGCACCTGCACGGCCAAGAGCAGCTGCCGCTCCGAGGCCCGCAAGGCCGCGGAGGAATACGGCATCGGACTCAAAGTGCTCAACGCCACCGATGAGATCCTCGATGCGGTCAGGAACCCCAGACACGGCTTCGGCCGCGGCCTCAACCCCTGCCTGGACTGCCGCATCAGCATGTTCCGCCGCGCCGGACAATATATGAAGGAGACCGGCGCCGACTTCCTGATCACCGGCGAGGTCTGGGGCGAGCGCCCGATGTCACAGCGGCCGGACGCGCTCAGGACCATCGAGCAGGAATCCGGACTCGCGGGCCTCATCGTCAGGCCGCTCTCGGCGCACATGTTCGAACCCACCATCCCCGAGCGGGAGGGCTGGATCGACCGCGGCGCCATGATGGCCATCGAGGGCCGTTCCCGCAAACCCCAGATGCAGCTCGCCGCCGAGATCGGCGTGGGCGACTACCCCTGCCCGGCGGGCGGCTGCCTTTTATGCGACAAGAATTTCGCAGCCCGGCTGAAGGGGCTGCTGGCCGAGAACTCCCACCCCGCCATCGCCGAGATCCAGGCGCTGCGGTTGGGCCGGCTGCTGTTTTCCTCCGAGGGCAAGCGGATAATGATCCCCAGGGATGAGGAAGAGACCCGGCGGCTGACGGCTCTGGCCCTGCCTGACGATCTGCTCATGAGCGCCAGGGGCCACATGGGCCCGACGGCGGTTATCAAGGGCGGGGATGTCGGGGAAGCGACCCTGAGCGAAGCCGCGGCTCTGACCGCCCGCTACGGACAGGGGCGTGAAGAAGAAAAGGTGACCGTTTCCTGGTGGCCGGCGGGTGAATCAGCCGGCGTAGAGGCTGGCGATGCCGCCGAGGCCCCCGCGAACGGCCTGGGCACGATCGAGGCTTCCCCCGCCGAAGGCTGGCGTCTGGCGGAATCGCTCAAGCGCGCCTGACGGCTTCCAAAAGCCCGCAAACGTGCCTGAAAGGGACATCTGCGACCATTTTTCCCGCTGAATCTTTTTACCCGGGGAAGTATCTAACGTTTTAGTGACAAGGCTCCGAAAGAGTAAATATTCTGGCGGAGCAACATGATTATGGAGGGCGGAAAGTTGACTCTTATGAAACCTGCTGAAATCCCGATTTTCGGGTCGCGTTACCTGGATTCCTGTTCCGGCGGCTGAGGCCCAAGCTGGTCTCTGGAAGAGATCACCGAATCCATCAACCGGCAGCTCGACAAGGACTTCAGCGGCGCAGCGCGCCTGCGTTACGTAGATTTTGACTCTGAAGAGCTGAAGGAATTCCCGGAAATCCACCGCCGCGTGGTCGACGAGCACGACCTCGAGCCCGGCAGCATGCTGATCGGCGACAAAGTGGTGCCGATGTGGGAAGTCCCCTACCCGGCCCTGGTCCAGAAATTCGAGGCTATCGGCGTCGAGAAGATCCGCGAGGCCTCATAATTCCGGGGACACATTACTTAATTAGCAGTTTTAGGGACACATAACTTAATTGCTAATTTTGGGGACACATTACTTAATTATCTAACCGGCGTGCGAGCGCCGGTTTTATTTTGTCAGGATCCTCAAGAGCTCCCACATCTCCTGGGGAGCGACCTTGTGGCGGCCCGCGACCTCGGCAAGCGGCGTGTGGGCGATATCGCCGTCGGCCCATCCCACCAGCTGACCACTGCCGCCTGATGCCATGAGCTCCACGGCCGCCGACCCCAGCCTGCTGGCCAGGATGCGGTCAAAAGTCGTCGGCGCCCCTCCCCTCTGCACGTGGCCGAGGATGGTAACCCTGAGTTCGTAGCCGATCTCTTCCTCGTGCGACTGGAAGAATTCCATGCAGCGCTGGGCGTTGTTAACGGCGCCATCCGTGGTCACCGCCAGCGCATAACGCTTGCCGCGCTCGTGCGCCGCGTGCAGCTGCCGCTCCACCTCCACCGGCTCGATGTCGTGCTCGGGAGTCACGATGACATCAGCGCCGCCGGCGATGCCGGCCGCCAGCGCCAGGTAACCGCAGTCGCGGCCCATGACCTCGATCAGAAAAGCGCGGTGATGCGACTCCGCGGTCGTGCGCACCCGGTCGACCGCTTCGATGATGATGTTCAGAGCCGTATCGACGCCGATGCTGATATCCGATCCGACCAGGTCGTTATCCACGGTCGATGCCACCCCGACGACGGGGAACCCCAACTCCTGTAGCCGCGCTGATCCGCTCTGGGAACCGTTGCCGCCGATGACGATGAGACCCTCGACCCCATGGCTGCGAAGCCCTTCGATCGCCTGCTGCTGGGCGTCCCTGCTCTGCTTGAACTCTTTCGAACGCGCTGCTCCCAGGAAGGTGCCCCCCAGGTGCAGGATCTCGCTGACATCACGATTGCTCAGGGGAATCAGGTCGCCAGCGATCAGCCCCTCGTAGCCGTTGCGCACCCCAAACATGGTCATGCCCTTTTCCGTCCCGAACCGCACGATCGCCCGCACGGCCGCGTTCATTCCCGGCGCGTCACCGCCGCTGGTCACCACAGCAACGCTTTTCATCAGCCTCCTAAGGTTTGGGGAAGATCAAAGCCCGAACAGCGCCGAGTAGCTCGGCAGAAACAGCCGGTAGACCGGCAGGATGATATCTGTTAGCCCGTTGCCGAAATTGATCAGCACGAACAGCAGGATCATGACGAAGAACATGCCGTACTGGTCGAGCTGGATCCACTTCATGTAGGAACTGCGATTGAGGAACGCCCCGATGATGCGCGAGCCGTCAAGCGGCGGCACCGGGATCAGGTTGAACAGCATCAGGATAATGTTCAGCTGGAACACACGGAAGACGCCGATCGCCAGCAGACTGTTCTCCAGGTCGCCGACGTGCGGGTAAAAGGTCCTCAGGATCAGCGCCGCCACCGAAGCGAGAATAAAGTTAGCCGTCGGCCCGGCGATCCCGACCCACGCCATTCCCCGCTGATGAGATTTGAAATTGCCGGGATTGATCGGCACCGGCTTGGCCCAGCCGAACATCATGCGGCCCTGGGATCCAAGGAAGGTTATCAGCAGCACGATCGTCCCGAATGTGTCGAGGTGTTTAAGCGGATTCGGCGAAAGCCGCCCGCGTTCGCTGGCGGTCTTGTCCCCCAGCCGGTAGGCGACATATCCGTGAGAGACCTCATGAAAGACAAGTGATATAAGCAATACCGGCAGGGTGATAGCCAGCTGTAAGAGCAGTTCATTCATTCGATTTTAACTTCCCACTTTCTTCTTGTTGATCCGGTTTATTATCTGGCCGGCAGCCTTCAGCTCTTCCTCGCGGCCGTCGACCTTCCCCTCGAGCTTCAGCAGCTTGACCTGCGTCAGCACCTGCCCGACCTCGGGAGACTCGCCGAGGCCCAGCTCCAGCAGGTCCTTGCCGCCGATGCTGAGCGCCGTGTAGCGCAGTTCCTTGAGATAAAGCTCCAGCGCCCGGCGGGAACGCTCCTCGCCGGCCTCGGCCCAGGCGAGCAGCAGCCCCTCGGCCGGCAGCCTCGCCAGCAGCTCATACAGCGCGGGGCGCGCCAGTTCCGCCGACGCCAGGCGCTCGTTCACCTTGCGCGCCAGCACCACGCCGGCGGCGATCACCGCGGCGTCGGAGCCTCTCAGCTTCAGGCGCTCGGTCCAGCTTGCCAGCTGCTCGGGCTCGAGCTTGCGGGCCATACAGACAAGCCGCAAACGCCATCTGCGGATCTCGTCACTCATGTGGAGTTCCCTGACGGCGCTGTCGGCGCGGGAAACCAGTTCCGCGGTCTCGGCGTCAGCCGCCAGTTGCGGGTGAATCGAGGGCGCGATGCCCAACTCGCCTATCCTCTTAATAGTATGCTCGACTTTGGGCTCGGACAGCAACCACACCAGTTCGTCCCGCAGGCGCGCCGAGGAGAGATCACCGACCAGGTTCATCTCCACGCAGCCGCGGGCCAGGCCCAGTGTATGCGAGTTCATGCGGAAGCCCAGCCGGTTCTCATAACGGATCGCCCTGAAGATGCGGGTCGGATCCTCGATGAAGCTGAGATTATGAAGCACCCGGATGACCTTGTTCTCGATATCCGCCAGCCCGCCGAAGAAGTCCAGCAGCCGTCCGAAGTCATGAGCCGAAAGCGAGACCGCCATGGCGTTGATGGTGAAATCCCGCCGGTAGAGGTCATGTTTGATCGAGGCGTGCTCGACCGTCGGCAGCGCCGCCGGGTAATCGTAGAATTCGGTGCGCGTCGTGGCGACGTCCACCCGCAGCTCCGGCTTCACCTGATCGAGGATGACAACCGCGGTGTGGAATTTCTCGTGCGCCCGCACCCGGCCTCCCAGCTCCTGGGCCAGGTGCCCGGCAAACTCGATGCCGTCGCCTTCGACGGCGATATCGATGTCGTAGTTGGGCTCTCCCAGGATCGCGTCGCGCACGAAACCGCCGACCAGATAAACGCCGCGGTATTCGGTGCTGAGCTTCTGCACCGCGGCCAGCACCGAGGAAAGCCCCGGCATCTCCGCCAGCCTTTCGCGCAGGTCCACTTCGCGCAGGGCAGCCTCATCCACGCCCTCTTCGACCGCGGCGCCGTGCAGGGTCCGCAGCACGTCGGTACGGGTAACAATCCCCCTCACTTCATCAACCGGCACCTCGCTGCGGCCGGCAAAAGCCGCGGTGACCACGGGAATGCGCCCGATGGCGCTCTCGGCCATCAGCCGCCTGAGCTCGTGCACCGTAGTGTCCTCCGAGACGGTCCTGACGCCCCGCGACATGATCCCCTTGACGGGGGCGTGCTTGAGCTTGTGGCCCACCGCCTTGTCAAGGTCCTTGCGGGAAACGATCCCCACGAGCATCCCGTTATCCCGGACACTGACGCCGCTGTGGCCGTAGCGCTGGCAGATGAGCAGCGCCTCGCCGATAGTTGTGTGCGCCTCGACGAAATAGACCGGGTGCGACATGATGTCGCGCGCCCGCAGGGGCTCTTCCAACACCATGGGAAGGTTTTCGACGATGGTCCGGCGCGTTTGATCGAGGGTCCGGTCCTTGACGATGGCGGAAGCCGCCTGGCTGTGGCCGCCGCCGCCCACGGGCGCCAGCGCCCGGGCCACATCCAGCAGACGGGTCTTGCTGCGGCCGACGACGAAGATGCGGTTCTCCATCTCGACCATGACGATCAGCGCCTGGCAGTCGGTCACGTCCAGCATCTTGTGCGCCACCACACTGAGGCCCTCCACGTACACCGGACTCTTTACGGCGGCGATGAAGACCTCGACGTCGCCGACGGTGGTCTGGTCGAGTTCGTCGATGAGCTCCAGCATCAGCTGGCGCTGTTCCCCGGTCAGGGGGTTGTGCAGATACTTGCCGATCAGGCTCTGGTTGGCTCCCAGCCGCATGCACAGCGCCAGGGCTTCGGCGTCGCGCGGCGTCGTGGTCGGGAAGGTAAGCGAGCCGGTGTCCTCGTGGATGCCAAGCGCGAAGATCGTCGCCTCCAGCGGCGATATCTCCATTTTGCGGTCATGGATTATCTTTAGCATGGTCGTCACCAGCGAGCCGTCGCGCGCGAGCACATAGTTCTCGTCAGCGACAAAAGCAGGTTTTTCCGAGACCGCCCCCAGGCGGTGGTGATCGAAGACGATGACCTCGACCTGCGGCGAGGGGCAGATGTTCTCGAACTCTCCCAGACGGCCGCAGTGGATGGTGTCGACGATGATCAGCCGCCGCACCTTGTCCCTGTCGACCATGGAGACGTCGACGGTGTCGATCTCGTCGGCATGGAGGTTGTAGAACTCGCGGACGTTGCGGTTGAGCGAGCCGGGGAAGCAGATCTTGGCCTCGGGATAGAGCTTGGCGGCCGCGACCGTGGCGGCAAAGCCGTCGAAGTCGGTATTGGCGTGGGTGACTATGACTTCTGGGATGTTCATGGATAAATCAGTCTGGCTGTAAAGCCGGTCCTGGGATCTTTGACCAGTTTGTACCGGATGGCATTTTCCCCTGTCCACTTAGGTCTTCGACAATCGTTCCCAGGGAAAAATGCCATCCGGTCAAACGCTGACTAAAATGACAACCGGCTCTTAATTGCTTCCAGACTGATTATATCCTTCAACGGCCCGGCGGAATCATCTCTTATGCCCACGCACGCACACGAGTCTTATGTTAAATACCGTGAACGTCAGCAAACGCAACTGATTCGCCGCGCCGGCGCATATTCATTACCAGGCGAAGAAAGTCTGCGCCAGCTCCCAGAACTCCGGCCGCACTTCCTTGCGCTCGCCGACTGCCAGCGAGAGCGGCACAGCCATGATCTCATCGCCCTGCAGCGCCGCCATCAAGCCGAACTCCTCGTTCCGCACCATCTCCGCCGCCTTGGCGCCGTAGCGCGTCGCCAGGATGCGGTCATGCGCCGTCGGCGTGCCGCCGCGCTGGATGTGCCCCAGCACGGTCGCCCGGGTCTCGAAGCCGGTGCGCCGCTCGATCTCCTTGGCCAGCAGGTTGGCGACGCCGCCGAGTTTGACGTTGCCGAAGGCGTCGACCTCGTCGGACTGGGTCACCATCTGCTCCTCGCCTTCCTTGGTGAGCAGCTTGGCGCCCTCGCTCACGGCGACGATGCTGAAGTTCTTGCCGCGAGCCTGGCGGTGGCGAACGACTTCGCAGACCTCTTCTACCGACATGTCAAACTCCGGGATCAGGATGGCGTCGGCGCCTCCGGCGATGCCGGCCATGATCGTGATCCAGCCGGTATGCCGGCCCATGATCTCGACGACGATGACACGGTCGTGCGATTCGGCGGTCGTATGCAGTCGGTCGATGTTCTCGGTCGCTATCTGGACGGCGGTGTCGAATCCAAAGGTGTAGTCGGTGCCGGAGAGGTCGTTATCGATGGTCTTGGGAACGCCCACCATGTTGAGCGCGTATTTGCCGTGCAGCTGGTTGGCGACGCCGAGGGTGTCGTCGCCGCCGATGGCGATCGTCGCCCAGATCTCGTTCTGGCGCAGGTTGTCCACCAGCAGGTCGACGCCGCCTTCCTCTTTCATGGGGTTGGTGCGCGAGGTCCCGAGGATGGTGCCGCCCCGGTGCAAAATACCAGAAATATGCGTCAGATCAAGTGGGATATAATCGTTGTCGAGCAGGCCGCGCCAGCCTCTGCGCACACCTACCATCTCGTAACCGGCTCGGGTCAGCTTGAGCGTCGCCGCGCGGATGACCGCGTTCAGCCCGGGACAGTCGCCGCCGCCGGTGAGGATAGCTACTTTCTTACCCATCAGACAACCTCCAGTTCGTAGGTCTACAGGCCTCGGTCACAGCCGCGATATCTTCGGGATCGATTCTCGATGCCCGCCAGGGCTCAACCAGGAATTGACAAGGGGAATAATATCTTTTGGAAGGATGGAACGGAAGCGCCGGCTGAGTCTCAGCAGAGGGTGAGCTGCTCCACGGTCGTGTCGTTGCGCGCGGCGATGATCGCCGGGTCGAAAGTCTTGAGACAGTTCTCGCAGATGAAGCAGCGCCGTTTCTCCGACCAGTAAATGGTCGCTTTCTTGTGGCAGCAGTGACACGGATAGCGCTTGGTCACTGAGATCGTGTTTTCTTCTTCTGGATTTTTCATCGATTGAAAATCCTTTCCGGTTCCATATTCGCCCCCTCCGGACCGTCTCCCTGCCGTCAGCCGATGCCCGGTCGAGGGCCGAACAACCAGCCGGATGTCCATTGCAAAGACAGGCTATCACGCCGAGCGAAAATATTACTGAAATTGTCAGATTTAATAAGGAAAGGAGATGGGACCATTAAGACTCCCGAATAGCCTGCAAACCGGGAAAGTATTGCAATATAGTCATATATGCGTACAATGGTTTTATGCGAGCCTCACCGAAGGGTAAAACTAGCCTTCCTTGAGGACGATTTATTCAAACGAGGGCAGAATTGTTGCGTACTTCTTCTGTCTTCGTGATTTGCTCGTGTGGGTAAGAGAGACCAGCGCAGCCCGAATGCCATGTGCCGTAGAATGTCTTCGACTGCGCATCCTGCCCTCCACAGGTGGACGCGCGAGCAAACCTTTAAAGGCCGCCCGAAAGGGCGGTCTTTTTCTTTTCCTGAAAGAATACACATCCTTTTTCCCGAGCTGCGATGCCAGAAAAAGACCGACTGCTAAGCACGGCGACGATCAGCTCCAAACGCCTCACAGCCTGGCCACGATCGCGTCCACGTCCATGCTCTTCTCGATCAGTTTGGCAATCACTTCCAGCCGGCCCCTCTCGCGCACGTGCATGTGCCCGAACAGCTCGTGTATCTCGGCGGCGGCGGACATGGTGTCCTGACCGGTCAAAAGCAGCGGCACTCCCAGCTCCTCGGCGCGGCCGATCACGGACGGCGCCGGATGCAGATGCCCGGTCAAAACCACCACCGAGGTCGGAGTCTCCAGCGCCGCAAGAATAATATCCGACCGGTCGCCGCCGGTGATTACCGCCTTGTCTTTTACCCTCTGAAAGTAACGGAGCGCGTGCTCCTGGTTCATGGCGCCGACCAGGACCGAGGAGACGAGCTTCCCCTCACCGCTGTTGGCGCTCAGGATCTCGGCGCCCAGGCGCTCGCGGATCTCGGCAACAGAGACAGCCGACAGCCTGGGCTCGTCACGGATGACGCCGAATAGGTCGACGCCGCGTTGCTCGAGGAAGGAATGATAGCCGGTCTCGACGCGCTCCAGCCGCGCCTTCGGCACCCGGTTGATGACAGCAGCCATGAGCCTGCGCCCCAGGAGCTGCCTGCCGGCGAGAATGCGATCGAGCATCGCCGTGCCGCCGAAACCCGCAACCAGAAGCGCGTGCGCTTTGGTGAGTTCCGCCACTTCGGCGGCCCCGAGTCCGAGAAAGGCGCCTCTGCCCGGGTCGCCCAGGGCTTCCATCACCATCACGTCGCGCTTCTGCGACACTCGCGAGAGCGCCATACTGATGGCGGCGGCGTAGCTCTTGGTCTTCTTCTTGCCCGACAGCGCGTCGTCGGTCATCCGGGCGGTGAGCGTCACCGGGCAGACGTCGGCGAGGTCGTCGGCGAGGTCGAGAACTTCACTGGCCGCCAGCGCGTCGGCATCAGCGCGGACCTTGCCCTCGTGCCTGGCCATGATTCCCACCGGCTTGAAATAGCCGGCGTCATAGCCGCGCTTGCGCAGCGCCAGGCACATGCCCAGGGCGATGGCGCTCTTGCCATCGTGCTCCCCGGCGGCGATTACGTATAGCGGCCCGAGCGGCCCCCGTTTCTTTGCGCTCATGGCGGTCATCTCCTTTGTTGGATTCTATACCCTTTGATTTCCGGGAAGATACACTGGGCTCCCGGCCGTTGTGCTCTTGGATTGCATCAAGGTTTGATCACCAGCCTGGCGTCGGCAGCCCAGGCGCCGCCTTCGCGGCCATCATTCCCCGCCCCGCCTCTGCCCGCCCCGCCTCTGCCCTTCCCGCCCCGGGCCTTCTCCCTCACCAGCAGCGGATTGATGTCGAGCTCGACGATTTCGGGAAAATCAGTGACCAGTTGCGAGCAGCGCAGAATGGCGTCGATGATGGCGTCGATGTCGGCGGGCCGCTCGCCGCGGCTGCCGGCGAGCAACGGGAACGATTTGATCTCGGTGAGCATCGACCTGGCCTCGGCGCCGCCGATCGGGGCGATACGAAACGAGACATCCTTCATCACCTCGACGTAGATGCCTCCCAGGCCGAACATCAACAGCGGGCCGAACTGGGGATCGCGCGACGAGCCGATGATGACCTCGCGGGCTCCCTCGATCTGCCGCTGAACCGCGACCCCGGTCAGCAGCGCTCCGGGCATATGGGCTTCCACCGAGGCGTCGATCTCCTCGAAGGCCCGCCTGGCGGCGGCGGCGCTGGTGACTCCGACGCGCACACCGCCGACGTCAGACTTGTGCATCAGCCCTGGCGACACCGCCTTCATCACGACGGGAAAACCGATCTCCCGGCCGATCTCCTCCGCCTCGGAAGAGTTGTGGGCCAGCCGCCCGGCCGGGACCTCCAGTCCATAAGCCTTGAAGATCTCGAGCGCCTGCAGGCCGCCGATATGTAGCTGGCCGTCACGCCGGGCGGCCTTAAAAATCCTTTTTACGCTGCCGTGGTTAACACGGAAAGCGTTTGGCTCTTCAAATCTCTCCCGCCGCCGCAAGGCATAGCGGGTCAGATCTGCCAGCGCCCGGACCGCCCTTTCAGGAAAAGGAAATGCGGGGACGCCGCCCCGGCGCAGAACCTCGAAGCCGGACTCGACGTCCTTCCCTCCCAGGAAGCAGGCGGCGACAGGTTTCCGGGAAGAGCGCGAGTGCTCGACGATCTCGGCGGCCGTTCCCTCGATATCGGTCACAGCCTGGGGTGAGAGCAACACTACTATGGATCCGACGCCACGGTCGGCGGCGATTATATCCAGAGCATCGCGGAAACGGCCGGCGGCCGCATCGCCCATGAGGTCAACCGGGTTGTAGACCGCGGCTGCGGCAGGCAGCGCTTCACGCAATTTCTTTATGGTGCGGCTGGAAAAGGACGCCGGCGCCAGGTCCGCCTTCTCGCAGGCGTCAGCCGCCAGGATGCCGGGCCCGCCGGCGTTGGTGACGATGGCGACTCCCGCCTTCCGGGGCAGTGGCTGTTTGGCCGCCAGATCGATGAGGTCGAAGAGCTCCTCCATGCTGCCGGCCATGAGTGAGTTGGTCTGCCTCGCCGCCGCCATATACGCCTTTTCCGAGCCGGCGAGAGAGCCGGTGTGCGATGAAGAAGCGCGGGCCCCGGCATCGGTCACGCCCGCCTTCAGCATTACAAATGGTTTCTTTTTCGAGATCCGCCGGGCCTCGCTCAGGAAACGTTGTCCGTCCGACACCTGCTCGAGATACGCCGCCACGACGGTGATGCCGTCGTCGTCGCGCCAGTCGCGCAGCAGGTCAGCTTCATTGACGTCCGCCTCGTTGCCCATGCTGACAAAGCGGCTGAAACCGGCGCGTTCGCGGGCCGACCAGTCCAGGATCGAGGTGCAAAGCGCGCCCGACTGCGACATCAGCGCGATGCCGCCGGGGCTGGGCATGGAACGGGCAAAGGTGGCATTGAGAAGTGACTGGCTGCAGATGAGTCCCAGACAGTTGGGGCCGAGCAGAGCGATACGGTGACGGCGAGCCGCGGCCACGAGCTGTTTCTCCAGCAGCATGCCTTCCTTGCCGGTCTCACGGAAGCCCGAACTGATGACTATCGCGGCGCCGACGCCGGCGCGGCCGCAATCTTCGATGATTTCGGGAACGAGCGTGGCGGGAATGGCGATCACGGCGAGGTCGACATTAGCCGGCCGCGAGCTGGTGCTGCGTGAATCGCCGGCTCGGCGTGAAGCGCCGGCGGCAAGGGAGGCGCCTGCGGCCTCGACTGTGGGAAAGCACTTTCGGCCCAGAATGCGCCGGGCCTTGGGATTTACGGGAAGGATCGAGCCCTTGTAGCCGCCGGCGATGAGATTCGCCATGATGACGTGTCCGACTTTTGAAGGCTCGCGGGATGCGCCAACTACGGCGACCGAGTTGGGGAAGAAAAGCGGGGTCAGGCGCCCCCCGCCCACGTTACTCCTCGAACGAGATTACTTCGCGGCCCTTATAGGTGCCGCAAACCGGGCATACGCGGTGTGGCTGCTTGGGGCTGTGGCATTGCGGACAGGAGTTTATCGTCGGGCTCGACAGGCTGTCGTGGGCCCGGCGCTGGTCCCGCCGTCTCTTGGAAGTTTTTCTTTTGGGTACGGCCATTAGTGATTACCTCTTTCGTTTTACCAAGGATGTAGGATAGCGGAAGAAGGCTTCAAAGTAAACTGCGCCGGGCCCGGACGGCGGTGGCAGGCGCGGCCGGTTCCAGAGAACTCGACCCCGGTTCAAAGCTCATTCAGGCTTCCAGTACCTGAGCTTGTCCCAGCGGAAATCCGCCGGGGGCTCACAGCCGCACTCGGCGAGATTGAGGTCGGCGCCGCACTGGGGGCAGAGGCCCTTGCACTCGGGACGGCAGAGGATCTTCGGCGGCAGAAGCTCAGCGATGGCGTCGCGGGCCCACTCGGAGAGGTTGAGGATGCCATCCTCTTCATACCAGAGCGTGGGCTCGTCTTCTTCCCCGAGCTCCTCCAGCGGCGGCAGCTCGGCCTCGAAGAAGTCCTCGACGCTGACGTCCATGTCGAGGTCAGCAGGCTCCAGGCACCGCCAGCAGGGTCCCTCCAGACGGCAGGAAAAAGTCATGGTGACGTCATAGCCCCGCCGGACGTCGATCACCTTGATGGCCGCCGGGACGACGTCAGGCACAAATGTATAGGCCTGGCCGGCAAGACGGATCGGCGGCAGCCAGATCTTGCGCTCGAAAACCATGGGTGTTCCCGGTTCCAGGGGAAGGGTGGCGAGTTCGAGTGTCGTGGGACTGCGGTCAGGCATGGAAGGTCTCCAGGGGTGAGGCTTACAGGATGGGTATCATGAGGGGATTATCTGCCGATCGCCCGCCGCTTAAACACGGGCCTTCCGCAGGAAAACGGTCGATCTTGGTTCCGGGCCGCGCCCGCGGACCCGGCCTGCCGGCGGGCTTATTCCTCGGCGCGGGCTTCTTCGCCCTCTTCGAGCTCGGCCTTGCCCTGCAGACGCTCGCGCCCCCTCTGCACCGCCGCCAGGAACTTGCCGAGATTGGTCTCCAGCGTCTCCAGGACCTCGTCGGCGTAATCCTCGGCGCCGAGGCGGATCTCACGCTCGCGCGCGCGAGCGTCTTCCATTATCTGGGCGGCGTTGCGCTCGGCCATCTTCACGACTTCCTGCTCGGAAACCAGCCGCTCGGCCTGATCGTTGGCTTCCTTGATGATACGGTCGCTCTCGGTCTTGGCTTCGGCGAGCATCTCCTGGCGCTCCTTGACTATCCAGCGCGCCTGCTTGATCTCCTCGGGGATGGTGGTGCGCATCTGATCGAGGATGTCGTAGATCTCCTCACGGTCGATCATGACCTTGTCGGTCATGGGCATCGGCCTGGCGTTGTTAACGATCTCGTCGAGCTTGTCTATCAGTACCAGTACGTCCACTTTTGCCTCCAGTGTTCCTGGTTTTAGTTGTCAGCGACTTCCGGCGCCTCCGCGGCCACCGGGCCGCGTGCCGCGGTTATTTTAGTAACTCGGCAAAGCGCCTGGCTACCACCTCGGGCACCAGGTCGTCCACTTTGCCGCCGAATCGGGCAATCTCTTTTACGCCGCTGGAGCTCAGAAAGCTGTACTCCGGCGACGCCATCAGATAAACAGTTTCTAGGTCCGGGGCCAGTTTCCTGTTTAGCTGCGCCATCTGGAACTCGTACTCGAAGTCGCTGATGGCCCTCAGCCCCTTGACCAGCGCCCTCGCCCCCCATTTGTGGGCGAAGTCCACCAGTAGTGTATCAAACAGGTCGACCTCGATATTAGTTGCGCCCGCCAGCGAGGTCTCGAGGAAGGCGACACGGTCCTCGGCGCTGAACATGGCGTCCTTGCGCGGCGGCGAAGCAACCACGCCCACAATCACGCGATCGAACAGCTCCGCGGAGCGACGGATGATATCCAGATGTCCCTCGGTGACCGGGTCATAGGTCCCGGGGCAGACGGCGATGGTTTCGGCATTATTCATGGGGAATCGGGTGGATGCTCTCCGGGGCCAGGAAAATTCGGACCCTGGTGTCGCCGTAAACCTTGTCAGCGACGAGCTCCAGTGGCAGGGAAACCTCCTCGCGGGAATCACTCTCGACAATTACCCTGGCTCCCGCCGCGGCAATGCGCGGCAGCCAGCGTCCCAGCTCTGGCTGGATAACGCGGTGCATTCTATAGGGAGGGTCAACAAAAATCAAATCATGGCGCAGCTGCTTTTTGGCTGCATCTTTGAGGAAAGCAAGGTAATCCCGGCGCACGGCGCGCACGTTCTCGAGCTTCAGTTTTGTGATATTCCGGTGGATGGCCGCCAGCGCCGTGGCGCGGTTGTCGACCAGCACCGCCGAGGAAGCGCCGCGGCTGAGGGCCTCCAGGCCCAGGGCGCCGCTGCCGGCGAAGAGGTCCAGGGCGCTCAAGCCCTCGATGTCGCCGAGCATGTTGAAGATGGCGCCACGGACCTTGTCGGCGGTCGGCCGCGTGCGGCCGCCCCGCGGCGCGGTTATGGCAGCCCCTTTGCAGGAGCCGGCGATTATGCGCACAGCCGGCTGTCCCCGTAGTCGCCGGGCCCATTTGGGCTGACGCCGGCGGCAGGCTCAGGAAGCCGCGGCGGCATCGTCCTGGTGATAGATCTCAACCCTGTTCCTGCCCTTTCTCTTGGCGGCATAGAGGGCGCGGTCGGCCAGGCCGATCAGCGCTTCCCCGCTCTGAGTGCCCGGGGTCAGGGAAGCGACTCCCAGGCTCAGCGTAATTCGGGAAAAGCCGGCCGTTTCCTCTTCGGTGGCAAACCCGGCTGATTCAACATCCCTCCTGATCCTCTCGGCGATGGCGATCGCCCACTTCGAGTCCGCCTCCGGCAGCACCAGCAGGAATTCCTCGCCGCCATACCGGGCGGCCACGTCTTCCTTGCGGGTCTCCCTGGTGACGATCGAGGCGACTCTCGAGAGCACCCGGTCTCCGGCAGCATGACCGTGGGCATCGTTGTAATCCTTGAAATGGTCGAGGTCCAGCATTATGACCGAAAGCGGCCGGCTATGGCGCCTGGCGCCGGCGTACATATGCTCCAGCTCGCTGAAAAGGAGGCGCCGGTTGGCCAGGCCCGTCAGGGGGTCGTGCAGCGACATCTGCCGCGTCCGCTCGTACAGCTTGAGGTTCTCCAGAGCGATGCCCATCTGGTTGCCTACGTAGCCGAGGACCTGCAGCGTCCCGGTTTCCATATGAACTCCGGCTTCGGTGTAAAGGGCGAGGACCCCTTCGACGCGGTCCTTGGCCTTCAGCGGCACGATGACGCGGCCGTGCCTGGGGATCGAGTGATCGATCATCGTATGGCGCTCGTCTTCATCGCAATCCTCGGAAGTGATGATCTCTCCATTTTCGGCGCAGAGGCCGCAGAGACACTGACCGGGCCTCATGTCGCTGTGCAACTCCAGAAACTTAGGCGACATGCCCTCTGAAGCCAGCAGCCTCAAACGCCTTTCATCGGACACGAAGGCGACGCCGCCGGTGATTTCCATCCCGAGCATATCCAGATTGACGATCTTGTCGAGCACAGCCGCGAACAGCTCTCGCATATCCATGGTCCTGCCGATGGCCGAGGTTATCTCGTAAAGGGAAGACAGCTCCAGGTTTCTTGCCAGCGCATGTTTTTCCGCCTCGCCGCGCTGCCCCTTTTCTTTCTCCGCCTCCCGCCATCGCCTCACGGCGAATATCATAAACGCTATCGATAGGTAGACAAAAACCGGAATCAGCTCGTCGAGCTGCGTGTACTCGTGACTCTGGGAGAATTCCACGAATACCTCAAAGATCTCAAAGACAAAGGAAAGGATGAAGACGACGACAGACAGGCTTGCGATTATCAGCAGATCTCTGGCCGCCCGGCTGTTGCTTTTGGGGAGAAGCTTCACACCTATTTATACCCACTGCGGCGAGCTTTACGCGCCGCAGCAAGACCGGATCGGATCCTTATACGCGCCGCAGCCAGGCCACCGAATCGCCGAAGACCCGAACGGTCTCGTCTCGAAGAAGCGCATTCTGAGGAAGGCGCAGCTCCGGGTCGGCGGCGACAAGTTGTGCGGCTTCCCGCCGAGCCAGGCCGAGCAGTTCCTGGTCGCGGGTGAGGCGCGCCAGCTTCAGGTCCGGCAGGCCAGACTGCCGCGCGCCGAACAGCTGCCCCTCGCCGCGGATCTCCAGATCGATGTCAGCCAGGGCAAAGCCGTCGGCGTTCGAAGTCATCGCCTCGAGGCGCCTCTCCGCCTGCTCGGTCCGGGCGTCGCCAAAGAGCAGGCAATACGACTCATGGGCGCCGCGGCCGACTCGCCCTCGCAGCTGGTGGAGCTGGGCCAGGCCGAAGCGGTCCGCTTCCTCGATCATCATGACACTGGCGTTGGCGACGTCGACGCCGACCTCGATCACGGTGGTGGTGACCAGTATCTGTGTCTCGCCGGCGGCGAAGCGCCGCATCGCCTCCTGTTTGTCAGCGGCCGGCATCTGGCCGTGGAGAACCGCCACGCGATAACCCTTGAATTCCCCCGCCGCCAGGCGCGCGGCCTCGGTCTCTACCGCCCTGGCCTCGATAGCTTCAGATTCCTCGATCAATGGGCAGACGACGTAACACTGCCGCCCGGCGTCCAGCTGATCGCGAATGAAACTATAGGCGCCGGCGCGTCCGGATTCGGGAACCAGCCGCGTCTTGACCGGCTGCCTGCCGGCGGGCAAAGCGAATATGGTGCTGACCTCGAGGTCTCCGTAGAGAGTCAGCGCCAGCGTGCGGGGAATCGGCGTCGCCGTCATGTGCAGCACGTGGGGCGTGATGCCGCCGCGGGTGGCTTTTTCCGCGAGGTCGTCGCGCTGGCTGACGCCGAAGCGGTGCTGCTCGTCAACGACCACGACCGACAGCTGTTTGAAATCGACGTCCTGCTGGATAAGCGCCTGCGTCCCGACAGCGATGTCGATGGAGCCATCGGCGAGCTCTTTGAGCAGCCTGGCCCGTTCGGCCGGCTTGAGCCTGCTGGAAAAGAATCCTGCCTTCACGTCCAGGCCTTCGAGCATCCGCTGCAGACTGAAATAGTGCTGCTCGGCCAGGACCTCCGTAGGAGCCATGAGCGCCGCCTGCTTCCCGCTCTCGACTGCGCGCAGCATCGCATAGACCGCGACCACGGTCTTGCCGGAACCGACGTCTCCCTGCAGCAGGCGCTGCATGGGCACGGCGCGCCGCAGATCGGCTGATATCTCCTCACAAACATGGAACTGATCGTCGGTCAACTTAAAAGGGAGGCTGTGTATGAAATCGCGCGTCAGCTGCCCCACTTCCGATAGCGCCATACCCTGGCGCTGTTTCTCGAACAGCCGCCGGTGTGAGAGCAGGCCTACCTGCATCAGGTAGAGCTCCTCGAAGACAAGCCGGCGCCTGGCGGTCTCGAAATCGGCCGGGGAATCCGGGAAGTGCATCGCGGCCACGGCATCGGAGCGCCACGGCAGCCGCAGCTCGGCCCGCAGCGCCGCCGGCAGCGGATCGGCCAACTGATCCGCCAGCGGCGCCACCCGCGCCAGCCAGCCGCGCAGCCTTTTGACAGAAATCTTTTCCGTGGTAGGATAGACGGGAACAAAACCGGTGGTGTGCAGGCCGGCGCCGGCCTTTTCCAGCAACTCGAAGGTACGGACCTTGTAGACCGAGGCGCCGCCGCCCTCGTATGTGCCACGGAGCAGGAGCTCGTCTCCCGGCCCTAGCTGGCCGGCAAGATAATCCTGGTTGTACCAGACCGCTTCCATGAAGCCGGTGTCGTCCCTGACAAGCGCCTTGACCAGCCTCAGATTGCGGCGGCGGGTCCGCTGCAGGGAGATCTTTTCGATCTTGACGCGGACGGTCGCCTCTTCGCCCCATTTCAGCTCCCCGACCCGCCGGCTCAAGGTAAAATCCTCATGGCGGCTGGGGAAATGGAAAAGCAGGTCGCCCAGGGTATGAAGGCCTATCTTTGCCGCATGGGATGCGAGCGCCGGGCCTACTCCGGGCAGCGTCGTCAGTGGGTCTCCGAGTTCACTGGGGTTGAATGCAGCCTTGGATGTACGGGGAAGTTTCCTGATTTGGAGAGGGGCCGACCCGGCGAAAACGGTAAGGCACCGGGCTTTATTCATGGCCTCTCCTTCTTGCAATTCCGGAGCCGCTATAGCATAATGTCGCCTTGTGTAAAAAGCAAGGAGCGTTTGGCGTGGATATGTCCGCCGGCGCCTTAACAGTCAGGGAATACGATGTCAAAAGTTTGCACAGTCTGCGGCAAGAAACCGGGTTACGGCAATAACCGCAGCCATTCGAACCGCGCCACGCGGCGCCGGTTCAATCCCAACCTGCAGAAGATCAGGGTCATACAGAACGGCTCGCCTACTCGCGCTTACGTCTGCGCCAAGTGCATCAGCGCCGGCAAGGTACAAAAAGCGGTCTAGCTGAACCCGGCGCAGGTCACCGCATTGAAGCCGCGAATCGTACGGTGAAGAGCAAAAGAAAAAGATTTGAGAAAGCTCCCGAAAGGGAGCTTTTTTATTGGTAGAGAAATGCTATCCAATCACTTTTCGCAGCCGAAAATAAGTTATATAGGCCGGGGAACCGGCGGTAATCTGAAAGGGGTTGTCATGGATACATTTACAATCGGATTCTTGCCGGTGCTGTTCGTGGTTGCAGCTTACGTCTACTACTCTTTCTCGCTGATGACGATTGCTGCCAAGACCAGCACCGAAAACGGATGGATGGCGTGGATCCCGGTCCTCAACCTCTATCTGATGTGCAAGATCGCCGGAAGGCCGGGCTGGTGGCTGGTGCTGATGCTGGTGCCGCTGGTCAACGTAGTGATGCTGGTGATCGTCTGGATGGGCATCGCCGAAGCCCGAGGCTTCCCCGGATGGTGGGGGATCATGATGCTGGTGCCTCTGGTGAACATCATCGTCCCGGGTTACCTGGCGTTCACCGATCACGAGCCCATGACGACTGGCAGGCCGATCCACCACTGACCGATCAAATACAAGGGCCCGGCTGATTCGCGGCCGGCTCTTTGAGTAACGGTCCATGCGAAAGCCGCCGTCAGGCGGCTTTCGCATCCCGATAACACAAAACCCCCTGACGGGGGTTTTGCATGAACATATTTCGAGCGCTGATGCGCGCGCGATTTTATTTCATGGTCTTGAGCAGCTGCGCTATCTCGATGGCGCCGGCGGCGGCCTGCCAGCCCTTGTTGCCGGCCTTGGTGCCGGCGCGCTCGACGGCCTGCTCGATCGAGTCGGTGGTCAGCACGCCCATCGCCACCGGAACCTTGGTATCCAGGGAGATCTTGGCGATGCCCTTTGACACTTCGCCGGCGACGTATTCAAAGTGCGGCGTGCCGCCGCGGATGACCGCGCCCAGGGCGATGACGGCGTCGTACTTGCCGCTCTCGGCCATCTTGGAAGCAACCAGAGGAATCTCGAAAGCTCCGGGGACCCAGGCTACCTCGACGGCGCCCTTGCCGGCCCCGTGACGGATGACGCAATCCACCGCGCCGTCCAGCAGGCGGCTGGAGATAAACTCGTTGAAACGCGCGACGACGATGCCGAACTTGAGGCCCTTGGCGTCGAGCATGCCCTCATAGCTCTTGTAGTTTTCTGCCATCGGCTGATCCTTTCTGTCTGTTTGTCTTGGGTTGAGCCGGCGGGCGCGCCGCATGCGCGCCCGCCGGCCGTCATAGCTCCAGTGACAGCTACCTGATCTTTAACTTGATCTTTAACTGCTACTTGCTCTCTTCCTCGTCCTTTTCGAACCTGAGGTCCTGATGGTGCAGGATATGCCCCATCTTGGCCTTCTTGGTCGCCAGGTAGGCGACGTTCTCGCACTGTGGCGGCATCTCGATGGGCACTCTTTCCACGATCTTGAGGCCATATCCTTCCAGCCCCTTGAGCTTCTTGGGGTTGTTGGTCATCTGCCGGATTGTGGTCAGGCCGAGGTCTACCAGGATCTGGGCGCCGATGCCATAATCACGCAGGTCGGCGGGGAAGCCGAGCTCCTCGTTGGCCTCGACGGTGTCGCGGCCGCGCTCCTGCAGCTCGTAAGCCCGCAGCTTGTTGAGGATGCCGATGCCGCGGCCTTCCTGTGACATGTAGAGCAGCACGCCCTTGCCTTCCTCCTCGATCATGCGCAGCGCGTGGTTGAGCTGCTCGCCGCAGTCGCAGCGCATCGAGTGGAAGACGTCCCCGGTGAGGCACTCGGAGTGCACCCGGATCAGCACGTCCTCGGCGCCTTCGACGTCGCCCTTGACCAGGGCCACGTGCTCCTCGCCGTCGAGAATGCTCCTGTAGCCGATGGCGCGGAAATCGCCATATCTGGTCGGGAGCCGCGCTTCGGCGACGCGCTCGACCAGCTTCTCGTTCTTGCGCCGGTACTTGATCAGATCGGCGACGGTCACGATCTTGAGATCGTGCTTCTTGCAGTACGGCACGAGGTCCGGGACACGCGACATGGTGCCGTCCTCGTTCATGATCTCGCAGATGACGCCGGCGGGCTCGAGGCCGGCCAGCCTTGCCAGGTCGACCGCGGCTTCCGTCTGGCCGGTGCGCTCCAGCACCCCGCCCGGCTTGGCGCGCAGCGGGAAGACGTGCCCCGGCTGCACCAGGTCGTTGGATACGGCGCCCGGCTTGATCGCCGTCTGGATCGTATGGGCGCGGTCGGCCGCGGAGATGCCGGTGGTCACGCCGTGGCGCGCCTCGACAGAAACCGTGAAGGCGGTGCTGAAGGTGGCCTCGTTGTTCTGGACCATCTGCGGCAGGTCGAGCTCCACGCATTTTTCCGGAGTCATCGCCAGACAGATGAGGCCGCGTCCGTACATGGCCATGAAGTTGATGGCCTCGGGGGTGGCGAACTGCGCCGCCAGGGTGAGGTCGCCTTCGTTCTCGCGGTCCTCGTCGTCACATACCACGACCATCTTTCCGGCCTTGATGTCCTCGATCGCGTCCGCGATGCTGCTGAACGGCGACTCTTTCGTGCTTTCGTTGTTATCCTGATCTGCCATTTTTTCCTTCCTGCTTCTGGTTTTCTGATTTCCTGAAAATATTGTTTCGTTTCGGGAGCCTGGTGCGGTCTGCTACAGCAGCTGGCCCCGCTCCCGGCCCGGACCTTCCGCTTCGCGCTTTCCTACAAAAATCCCCCCTCCGCCAGTTTGTCGAGAGTCAGGCCGCCTTCCCCCTGTCCTCCGGGGAGGCTGCCCTGCATGATCTTCGCCACATATTTGCCGAGCACATCGGCCTCGAGGTTGACTTCATAGCCGACTCCGTTGTGTCCCAGGGTCGTCACCTTCACCGTATGGGGGATCAGTGAGACGCTGAACTGGTCGCGTTCCAGCCTGGCTATCGTCAGGCTGATGCCGTCGATGCCCACCGACCCCTGCGGCAGCAGGTAGCGGCGGATATCCTCGGGAGCGGAAAAGGTGTAAAAGATCGCGTTTCCTTCCGGACGGATGGAGATGATCTTGCCGGTGGCGTCCACGTGGCCGAGCATCAGATGCCCGCCCAGCCGCGACGAAAGGGTCAGCGCCCGCTCCAGGTTGACCAGGCTGCCGCGCTTGAGGTTCCCCAGATTGGTCTTCCTGAGCGTTTCCGGCATGACGTCGGCTGAGAAGGTGCCCGAGCCGAAGGCGCGGGCCGTCAGGCAGACGCCGTTGACGGCGATAGAATCGCCCAGCTGGCAACCCTCGAGCACTTTGTCAGCCTCGACGGTGATGACGCCGGAGTCCGAGCCCATCTCCAGGCTGACCAGTTTGCCGAGCTCTTCCACGATACCGGTGAACATCTACCATTCCTCCTGGTTTGTATAGGCGGTGATGAGAATGTCGTCACCTACAGCCTTATGGGTGACACGGTAGAGAGGCAAGGCCTCGCCCACCATGCGAAAGCCGCGGCCCTCGACGGGAGTGCGCGCCTCCTTGCCGCCGATGAATTTCGGCGCGATGAAGGCCATGACCTTGTCTATGGCTCCGGATTCCACAAAGGATGCAGCCAGCGTCGGCCCGCCCTCGAGCAGCAGGCTCATGACCTCGGGCTCGCGCGAGCCCAGGTACAGCAGCGCATCGCCGACATCGACCTGCCCGTCGAGCGTGCCCACCCGGGCCACCTCGACCCCGGCAGCTTCCAGCGCCTTGATCTTTTCCGGGGAAGCATCGCCGGTAACGAACACCAGCGTCGAGACCTCGCCGGCGGTCCGCACCAGCTGGCTCTCGAGCGAGAGCCCCGCCCGCGAATCAAAGACTATGCGCAACGGCTGGAGGTTGTCGCCCGGGATGCGGCAGGTCAGCAGCGGATCGTCGATCTGGGCGGTGCCGCTGCCGACGGCGATGGCGTCGACCTCGCCCCGGAGCGCGTGCACCAGCGCCCGGCTCTCCTCGCCGGATATCCACTTGGAGTCGCCGGTCGATGTGGCGATCTTGCCGTCGAGGCTCATGGCGCTCTTGAAGATGACAAAGGGAAGGCCGGTCACGGCATGCTTGCGGAAAGCTTCGTTCTGGGCCCGGGCGCGGGCGGCCAGCAGGCCGTCGAGCACCTCGACCTCGATGCCGGCGGCGCGCAAGTCCTCAAGCCCCTTGCCGTTGACCTTGGCTGAGGGATCGAGAGATGCGACCACGACGCGGGCGATTCCCGCCTCGATCAGCGCCTGGCTGCAGGGGCCGGTGCGGCCGGTGTGGCAACAGGGCTCCAGGGTGACGAAGATGGTGGCGCCGCGGACATCGCCCGCAGCCGCCTTGATGGCGGCCACCTCGGCGTGATCCTCACCGGCGCGCTTGTGATAGCCCTCGCCGATCACGGTGTCCCCCATGGCGATAACGGCGCCCACAGTGGGGTTGGGGCTGGTCTTGCCCCGGGCCAGGTCGGCCAGGTTGAGCGCCCTTTGCATAAAGCTTATGTCGAGTCCCGATACCATCGTAAAATATCTTCCCTTATCGCCAGGCGCCGCGATTTCGTTAAACATCGGCGCTGGCACTGATAATCTCGGGGAATCGAGGGAGGAAGATCCGTACGCAAGTCAGGCCCGCACGGACCCGCGGCCGCCGGGGACGGCCGTCCAAAAAAAAGTACCCTGGACACAGACCATCCCAGGGCAAAGCCGATAGCTTATCTTCTCCCATCCAGACTTTGACTGTCGGCCCAGGACTTGCACCTGGTCAGCCTCTCGAAAGAGGGTCGCGGGCTCTTACCGCCGGTGGGGAATTCCACCCCGCCCCGAAGACATTGCTGATAAACAGCTATTCAATTGTCGTATGGCCGTCAAGCCATACACGGAAATAATAGCAGAAAGATCGGAGATTTTCACAGGAGAATTTTTGGCGGGCCGACGCCACGCAGGCCGGCCTGAGCCCAGCGGCTATTCGGCGGAAGCGCGAGCGGCCATGGCGTCCATGAGCCCGCGCGCCGCTGCGGCCGGGTCTGGCGCTCCAAAGACCGCGGAGCCGGCCACGAACAGGTTGGCGCCGGTATCAAGCACGGGTTCGATGGTATCGGCGCCGACGCCTCCGTCGACCTGGATGGCTACTTCCCTGGGAAGCAGATGCCGCGCCCGCTCGATCTTGGGAAGCACCGAGGCAATGAACTTCTGGCCGCTGAAACCGGGATTCACCGTCATCATCAGGGCATAATCGATGTCGCCGGTGACTTCCTGCAGGAGGTTCAACGGCGTCGCCGGATTGAGCACGGCGCCCGCCTTGCAGCCGGCGGCGCGTATCTGTGAAAGGGTCATATTAAGATGGGTGCAGGCTTCGACGTGCACCGAGATCCAGTCGGAGCCGGCGCGGGCGAAGTCTTCGATGTAGCGCTCGGGCGCGTCGATCATCAGGTGCACGTCGAGGATGCCGCCGGCTTCGTGTACCTGGTCGCGGATGCCCTCGATGACTACCGGCCCGATGGTGATGTTGGGAACGAACTGGCCGTCCATGACGTCGACGTGGATGACGCGCACGCCGGCGTCCATGACGGTTTTGATATCATCGCCGAGATGTGAGAAATCGGCCGACAGGATCGACGGGGCCAGCTGATAAGTGTTGATGAGTTCGTCGCTCACGCGGGTGATTCTAACACATCGGCCGCAATGAAAATATCGCGCGGCAATCGTTGAGTCTAGGTTTGCGTGACAGGACCCTCGATCACCGGAGCAGCAGCAGGTGGAAGCTGCGGGCCGGCCATAATATCCGTATTCCTCTTTATCTCTGTGACCGATCGGTTGATGCTGAAAACGACGACAATTACCTCGAGATAAAAACGTAGAGCGAGTGGCCCCAGAATGATCGTCAAGATGCCGCTCCAGACCATATCGCCGCCATTGCGCTTGCCTGATCCGGTGACGATCTCATAAATGCCAAAGATAACGATTGCCAGGACGCCGAGGAAAAAGATGATCTGTATTAACACAGGAGTTATCATCGTTCTAAAAGTTAAAAAATCATTTACCTTGGATTTATTCACGAGCTATTCCCCCTCTGTCTTTGCCGGATTGTCACCGTTTGGATTAGCGATGCCGTCACTATTTCGACAATGCCGAAGCGAGACCTGCAATTACTGGAGTCGCGCAGCATTTGAACCATGATCAGGACTTGTGTGTAAATTAAGTTATCCGGGGAATCCGGTCAGCCGGAGCCCGCGTCGAAGGAAACCCCCGCCCGTCGAGATCAGGTACGCGGTCGAGAGGAAATTGATCGCGACGGCAACGATGCCGACACTCGTAATCCGTCATTTTGACGGCTGCACCATCGACATCACCTGCTGCTCCCAGACCGCATGGTTGTCGAAGTGATAGTTCGGATCGGTTATCAGTGTATAGATCCAGTAGATCCCATAAATTCCGCAGGTGATGATCGTCAGGATCAGATATTTGACGAAATTGCGCTCAGGCACGACCACGGGAGTCATTACCTGCCCTGTCGAGATCCCGAGCTTGTTCATGACCTCGCTGGCCTTGAGCATGAAATCGTGTTCACTGGCTTCATGAGCCCGGAAATCATCATTGAGGAAGTAATAGACGTAATAGACGACGACGCCGATGACGATGCTCAAAACCAGCCAAAGGACCGGTGATTTCTCGCCGGCGCGATCTCGGTTGGTGGCGTCGAGGTTCATTCCTTCCAGCTCATTGATGTCAGCCTGCATCTCATCGGCCCTTCCGGCCGCAGCGGCCTTCTCCTTGAGCACGTCAAGGAGATGCGTGCGGAAAGACACCATCCGTTCAAAATGCTGCTCGCGCCTTTCCAGGAGCTTGTAAAGGACATAGAACCAGTAGATGCCGCAGGTGATGATCGACAGGAAGAAGGTCGGCCAGAAAGCCGTCTGCCAGTCGGTCATGTTCCGTTGGCGAACGTCCGCTTCCAGGTAATTGATGCTGTCCATTGCTCCTCCTGTTCAGATTTTCATGCGGGAAAACGCCGGCGATCGCTTATGCCGGCGCCATCAATCATCCTGTCCGGCGCCATCAGATCAGCCCTGTCCGGCGCCAGACGATAAGCTTGACGGCCCAGGCAATCAGCAGCACCAGGGCTCCGGTGGTTATCAAGCGGCCACGCGTTTGCCGATCGATTGAAATCTTTATCCGCCTGCCCCGGGCCAGCGACCAGGATATGGCCGCCGCCAGGCCGGCCAGCGCGATGAAAACCATTGGCCCCAGCGGATGGAAGGTGAAAGCTCCACCGAGATCCAGGCCGCCCATCGCCAGGAACGATCTGGTCATGCCGCAGAGGAGGCAGGGAATGCCCATCAGGGTGAAAAGCGGACAGCCATATGCCAGCGGCACGCTCAAGGAAGTCCCTCTGATTTGGAGATCGGGAGTAAGCAGGATGGAAACCGAGAAGACCAGCAGCAGCAGCCCCAGGACCGGCAGTTCGAACACAGCTTGCTCCCGGCGCGGCACCGGGCCCCAGGAAACTGATATGGCGCCGACGGCTGAAGAAGCGCCGGCCCTCCTACGGGCTGAAGAAGCGCCGGCCCTGCGTGCGCCCGCGGCCGCCTCCGGGGATCTCGAATCGCGGCAACCGGCAGGGATTGCCCGCCCGGCCGCGGCCAGCCCCATGGTCCCGATGATGTTTGGATTGCATGCCATTACTTCAAGCTCCTACCTCGCAGTAGATTTTGCCGTTGGCTGCTTTTGTCCTGCCAACTGCGGTTTTAAACTATGAGCCGGATCGGCGCCACGGCTGTTTTGGGAGGAAGAAGGCGCGGGAGCATGCAGGCGAGCTGCGAAGGAACGCCGGGCAGAGCCCTGTTTTTTTCAATAACAAGGGGCGCGGGCTCTTTCGAGCCCGCGCCCCGTCAGTTCAGATTATCAGTTGCTGCTTAACGCGGCGGAAATACTACTACTTTACCGCCTGCTTCAAGGCGCTGCCGGCGCTGAACTTTGGCACCTTGCTGGCCTTGATCTGAATCTTCTCTTTCGTCTGCGGGTTGATACCCTCACGGGCAGCGCGGTTCTGGACGCTGAACTTACCGAACCCGGTGAATTGAACCTCCTCACCATTCTTTAAAGACTCGGTAACCACGTCGATGAATGCGTCAACGGCGGCAGCTGCCTGCGTCTTGTTAAGATCGGTCTTGGCAGCGACTGCGCTAACAAACTCAGATTTTCCCACTTCCATACCTCCTGGTTTTAAGGGTTTCAGAAGCTGGCGGTTATCGACACTATCAGACGCAATTGCCCTTGGCAAGGCGAAAAACCGCCTTTTTTTCATTTTCCGCTAACGGTCATTTCACCGATGAGAAGGGACGGTGCGTGAATGCTGCCGCCGAACGGGACCCAACGGTTGTCGTTACCGACCGTTTTGATACCTTTCAGAATTGTCATAAGGTTGCCGGCGATGACGACTTCGCGGACCGGGTCTGACAATTCTCCTCCACTTATCAACCTGCCCGTCGCTCCCACCGAGAAATCACCCGACACTCCGTTGGCGCCGGAGTGGATACCGCTGACATCCATGACATAGAACCCCTTGTCAACCGACGAGATGATCTTCGCCAGCGTCCGATCGCCCCCGGTCAGACGCAGGTTGGTGGCGCTCACGTGCGGCTGGCTGCGGTACGAGCCTCTCATGCCGTTGCCGGTAGACTGCCGCCCGTCTTTGCGGGCCGTGTAGGCGTCATATAGAAATCCCTGCAAAATACCGTCTTTTATCAGACCGGTAAGCCGCGAGGGCACACCTTCGCCATCAAATGGCGCACTTGCCAGCCCTTGCGGGTGAATGCCGTCATCCACGAGATTGAAGATGCCGCTGGCGACCTGTTTTCCTTCCAGCCCGGCGAACATCGAGCGCTGTTTTTGCACGGCTTCTCCTGTCAGCACCGAGCCGATCACGCCGACCAGGCCCGAAGTCACGAAGGGATCCATGACCACCGGACAGCTCATGCTCTCGCATTGCCGGCTGCCCAGCAGGGACAGCGCCCGGTCCGCGGCTTCGACGCCGCTGGCATCGATGTCGAGTTGTTCCGGATCCCTTCCCGTGGTGAACGACATACCCGTCTGCATCTGACCGTCTGCCTCGGCTATAGCCTGCAGGAAGGCGTAACAGGTATTCTCCTCAAACTGCTGTGAAAAACCGAGAGAATTGGCGATTGCCACCAGGCCTTCCCCTTCCGCATATGTAGCGGAATCGACCTGTGAGATGCGAGGGTCGCGGTCCAGCGCCGTTTTTTCCATGCGTTTTGCCAGCTCGATCTTGGCGGCCAGAGGCACTTCGGCCAGCCTTTCGGAATAGAGATCCAGCTCGGGAAATGAATCAGACGGTTCAGGAAGCCCCATGAATTCGTCGCCTGCGGTCACCTCGGCATTGTCTGCCGCGGCCCGGACGATAGCGGCAAGGCTCTCATCAGAGAGATCGCTGGTATAGGCGTAGCCGACCGAATCTCCGCGGAAAACGCGGACACCGACGCCGCTGCCGGTCGAGCTGGCCAGCTCCTCAACCTGCTGCCGGTAGACCCTGATCCGCGTCGAGCGGGTCCGGGAGGCGAACACTTCAGCCTGGTCCACCGATGCGGCCGAGGCCATTTCCAGAGTTTTTTTGGCTATATCAAGCATGGCAATGCCTTTCTGCAAGCGGTCGGCCAGCGAAGCCGCACATTTAAACCTCAGTCCCGCCGACGGTCATATCAAGGATCCGCAAGGTAGGCTGGCCGCTTCCGACCGGGACGCCCTGCCCGTCCTTGCCGCAGATGCCTATGTGCATCTCGAAATCGTCCGCGATCATGTCGATGTTGCCAAGCGCCGTCAGGCCGTTGCCGATCAGGGTGGCGCCGCGCAGCGGCGTCGTGATTCTGCCGTTCTCGATCAGGTACCCTTCCGAGACGCCGAAAACAAAATCCCCGGTTGCCGGCTCGACCTGACCGCCGGCAAGCGTCTTGGCGTAAAATCCCTTTTCGGTGGCGGCAAAAATATCTTCAGGCTTGTGCTCGCCCGCCAAAATGAAAGTATTGGTCATCCTGGGGATCGGCGGATGCCGGAAAGACTGGCGCCGCCCGTTTCCGGTAGACTTCTCGCCCAGCGCCCGCGCCCTGAGGCCGTCGTACATGAAGCCCGCCAGCCGTCCTTTCTCGATCAGCACAGTGCGCCCGGTGGGAACCCCCTCGTCATCGAACGCGTTCGAGCCCCATTCCCCTGGAATGCTGCCGTCATCGACCAGGGTCACCAGCTCCGAGGCGACCAGCTCACCCATGCGCCCGGTAAAGACGCTCGAGCCCTTCTCGATGGTGTCGGCCTCAAGCCCGTGGCCGCAGGCCTCGTGGAAGAGGACGCCGCCGAAGCCGCGATGCATGACCACTGTCATCTTGCCGCTGGGGGAAGGCTGTGAATCCAGCATTATCAGCGCTTTTTGCGCCGCAACCAGGCCGACATCGGCCGGCTCGCGCTCACTGAAGAGCTCCATGCCTTTATGGGCGCCCAGACTGTCGGCTCCGGTCTGCATGACCTGACCGCGGACGCCCACGGCGCGCGCCGAGAGCCGTACCCGGGTACGGGATTCCGCCGCCAGGGTTCCCTCGGAATTGGCGATCATGATCTCGCTGAACTCGTCGCTGTAGCCGATCGAGGCCTGGACGATCTCGCTGCCGGCTCCGCGAGCAGCCGCATCAGCGGCGCGGAGCATATCTGCCTTTTCACGCGCCGCCACCGAGGAGGGCGCAATCGCAATCATGTGGGGGGAAGGATGCTCGATCAGCTTAAGCTGTTTCAAGCCGTCGCTGCCGCCGGCCAGGCCTTCACCCACCAGTCTCGCCGCTTCCAGCATTGAACTCTCCTCCATGCTGTCGGTTGAGACGAAGGATATGTCGCGGCCGCGGGTGACGCGGATGGAGACGCCGGCATCCAGGCCCGTGGAGCTGCTCTCGATGCGGCTGTCCTCCAGGCTCAGCGATGTCGAGCGCCGGCGCTCGGCATAGAGTTCTGCGAATTCTCCGCCCTCTTCCAGGGCGGCCTCCAGCACCTTGCTTGCCGTGCGCTCGTCTAGCAGCATATCCATCCTCTCGGGGCTCTGGTCAAAAACGACGTCCACGACTGTAGGTGGACGGATGAAGCTTCGTATGCCCGGTTTCACTGAGTTCTATTCTGACCGGTTGCGCCCATCTTATAACACCCGGACGGCCTAATTTCCAGAATCTGGCGCCGCCTGGCCTTTCCTAATGGCCGCCCGCCGCATTTCCGATAGCAGTTTTAGAGCACCTAGCCGGTGCCCTTGAACGTGCTTAAGGCGAATTTGCCGGGCGTTTGCACACTCGATTTTGGGGCGGTCATGACGGAAAATCAGTGGGGAGACAATCTCGCGCGAGATCTGCGCGGCCAATCACAGCCAGACGCCGCAGAGACAGTGGATCCTTTGGGTTCTTTCGCGGAACTGACCGCTACTTTCGCCAGACTTCACGAGAACATCTCACGCGTGATCGTGGGCAAATCCGATGTGGTCACCATGGTGCTGGCGGCGCTTGTCGGCCGTGGCCACGTCCTCCTCGAGGATATTCCCGGCGTCGGCAAGACCACACTGGCCAAGAGCATCGCCCGTTCGATCTCGGCATCCTTTGCCCGCATCCAGTTCACGCCCGACCTGCTGCCTTCAGACATCACCGGCAGCACCATCTATTCGCCTAAAGAAGAGCGCTTCTTCTGGTCGCCGGGGCCGCTGTTTGCCAACATCGTGCTGGCCGATGAGATCAACCGGACCAGCCCCAGGACTCAATCGGCGCTGCTGGAGGCAATGGAAGAAAACCAGGTGACGGTCGACTGCACCACACACCTGATGCCCGAGCCCTTCTTTGTCATCGCCACCCAGAATCCATACGAAGTCCACGGGACGTTCCCGTTGCCGGAAGGCCAGACCGACCGCTTCCTGATCTCGTTGTCAGTCGGTCTTCCCGACCGGCGCAGCGAACATGCACTCGTGCGTCAGCAGCTTGAAAGGCATCCGCTCGAGAAGTTGGAGCCGGCCGTGGACGCTGCCGAGATCATCGCCATGCAGACCGCCGTGCGCGGCATCAGGGTCGCCGACAGCATTCTCGGCTATGCGCTCGATATCATCGATGCAACCCGTAACCACGCTGATGTCTCTTTGGGAGCCTCGCCCCGCGCGGCTGTTGCCCTGATTCACATCTGCCAGGGTCTGGCGTTCGCCCAGGGCCGTTCTTTCGTGATACCGGACGACGTGCAGAGCGCGGCTGTTCCGGCTCTGGCGCACCGAATTGTCCTTAAGCGTAAATCATCTCTGAAAGGGGAAGACGCGGCCGGTATCATCTCCGGTATCCTCGCTTCACGCCGCGTACCGGTCTAGGCTGCCGTTCCCCCAGTACCATGCCGACGCGCAAGACACTCTTCTGGCTCATCGGCGCGTCCTGCCTCTACCTGATCGCCTGGAATGTAGGTTCCGGCTGGCTCTACATTCTGGCGCTCCTGCTGGCCGCTCTCCCGATTGCATCGATAATCATCAGCAGGGTAAACATAAGCAGGGTGACCGTAGAATTGCGGGCGCCCGCTTCAGTCAGTAGCGGTGAGGATCTGCCGGTGTCGGTCGAGATCAGCAACGCCTCCCTGCTGCCCCGTTTTTTTCTCGATATTGATATTAAGTATGCCGGCTCGAAGCTGAAGCTGTTTCTGCCAGCACTAGGCTCCAGAGAATCGCGCCTGGTGGAGATAGGAATCGATGACCCCAGGCGGGGATTCTTTCCCGGTGCGGACGTCCGTCTTTCGAGTGCGGCGCCGGCTGGCCTTGCCCGCCGGCGCCGGCGGCTCAAAGCCGAGGCGCCGCTGCTGGTATTCCCCCACTGGCACAAACTCGCCAGCGACTGGGTGACGGGACAGAAGAATTCGGGTTACATGGTCTCCAGCGCCATCCCCACTCGCAACACCGCAAGCGATTACCTGGGAGTCCGTGATTACCGGTCCGGCGATAGCCCCCGTTCGATACACTGGCGCACCGCGGCGCGCACCGGCAGCCTTGCGGTCATTGAATATGCGCGGCAGACTGCGATCACACCGGTGTTTCTGGTTGACACCTTCGCCGATGGCGAGCAGGGCGAAGGCACTCTTTCCACTTTCGAGACCGCAGTCACTATCGCCGCTTCGCTGGCACAGCGTGAATCCAGCAATAACCGGCGCTCGGCTATCGGATTCTCTCCCACCGACGCAGCGATCAGGGGCCTGGAAAACAGCTCCCTTGAGGCGATGCGATGGCTGGCTGAAGTGCAGGCCGATTCGAAGAAACCCATGGACCTCTCGCTGGGGAGCCTGCCCTGGCCGGAAGTGACTCCCGTACTGCTTCTGACCAGTCACGGCGCTTATGCCGACATGGACAGGTCGCAATTCCTGCAGGCGTTTCCTTATTCCATAGTCATCATGCTCGATGGTTCGAGGTTCGGGGATTCCAGGAGGTCACGTTTCATGAACGCCTCAAGCATCGAGAAGTTAACCGGCCGCCTGGAGACTATAGGCGTCCGCTTCCTGCTCGTCACCGGGCCCGACGAGGTGCCGTTTTGTTTAACGGATTTATAAGAGCATACGAACGAATCAATCCGCCGCGCACTCCCGAAGACAGCGCCTGGTTGCGACTCAGCGTCCTGGCCGCGATCCTGATCGCGGAGCTGACCGTCCTTGCCATGGGTCTCTACAGCATCGCCAATGCCGTCGGCATCCCAATCCTGACCGTGGCAGGCTTCGCCTGCAGCTGGAAATACCGGCGGGACCGCAACCTGCTGCTCAAATTGATCCTTTCACTGATGGTCATCGCCGTAGCCGTGCTTTTCGCCCGGGAGCTGGCCATCAGTTTCTTTGACACGCGTCTGCCACTGATCAAGCTGCTGATGTGGCTGCAGGTGCTGCACTCATTCGATCTGCCCGCCCGTAGGGATCTGAAATTCTCTCTGGCAAGCGGCCTTACTCTTATAGCCGCCGGAGCGGTGCTCTCGACGGGCATGCTCTACATGGTCGGCCTGGCGCTCTTTTCGATAACGGCCGTCGTGGCGCTGGTCTTTTTCCACATATCCGAAGAATCCCAGAGAGCGGATCACGTGCTCGGCAACCGGTCCGCCCATGTGGCCGCCTACGGGGCGCTGGTCTGGCTGGCAGGCATCGCCACCGCGGTTCCCCTGCTTCTGATCGTCCCCCAAAGCACGCAGGCGAGGCTGCACACCCTTCCCACTTCCGACCTTCACAGCATCCTTGGCGACTTCACCCCGGAGGTGATCAACCCCTCATACGCGACAGGCGGCAATCCCTTTGACCAGCCGCCACAGTTCAAGTCTGATTCATACTACGGTTTCAACCCCTACATGGACCTGCGATCGCGCGGCAATCTGTCTGACGACATCGTCATGAAGGTCCGCTCCGATGGATATGACTACTACCGCGGCGTTGTCTTCGATGTCTATAACGGCAAAGGCTGGGAGATGAGCTCCGACAGCAGCAGCGACGTCAGCGCCGCAAGCGCTCCGATCATGCTCAATCTGAGCGCAAATCCCGTAGTGCCGGTTACCTCCAAGATCCAGAGCTTTTATATCGAGACCGATCTGCCAAATATCATCTTCGCGTCCTGGAAGCCGGACCAGCTCTACTTTCCCACCAACCAGGTCAAGGTCGATGCCTTCGGCAGCCTCAGAAGCCCGTTCCAGTTGACCGAGGGGACCGTCTATTCGGTGATCTCCGCTCAGCCGCTTTATACCTCGACGCTATTGAGCAATTTTCCTCGCGCCGCCGACCAACCGGCGCCGCCGCAGTACACCAGCCTTCCCGCCGGCGGCGACATGGATCGGGTAAGCCGCCTCGCCAGGGAGATCATTGCGCCTTACACGAACCGCTACGACCAGATGATGGCCCTGCAGAAATATCTCAAGGACAACTATACGTATGACCTCAGCGTTCCTCCCCAGCAGAGGGACGGGGACGCCGTGTCCTATTTCCTCTTCGATGAAAAGCGCGGCTATTGCGAGCACTTCGCTTCAGCGATGGCGGTAATGGCCCGTAGCGCCGGCATCCCGGCCCGCGTCGTCACCGGATACAGCGGCGGCTCTTTTAATCCCTTCACCGGTTTGTGGGAGATCAAGCAGAGCGATGCGCACGCCTGGGTCGAGATAAACTTCGGCGCGGCTGGCTGGGTGCCGTTCGACCCTACGCCCGGTTTCGATACACCCGGCGCCAAGGCCCAGAGTCAGAGCCCGTGGCTGGCCGGCAAGATCTTCTCATATCTGGGTGACGCGCTCGGAAGCGGACCTGCCGGAAGCGCGTTCTCAGCTTTCGGCGGAGCCGCCCGGGGCGCTGTGAGCCTGGCGATGGCGCTGCCGCTGCTTTTGACATTAGCGGTCATTCTGGGTGCGATAGCGCTGATCGAGGCAAGCCGCCGGCTGGGACGCCGGTTCATCAACGAGCGCCACCGGCGCCGGCTGGTCCTGGGAAGCCTGGAGAGCGCCTACACGCGCGAGGAAGTCCTGCATGATTATCTGGATCTGGCCATGCGCCTGCAAAAGCGGGGATTGATCAGGCGGCCTGAGGAGACTTTAAGGGAATTTGCCCGCCGGGTTTCCAGGCGTCTGGATACGTCAGAATTCGCCAGGCTTTCACTGATCGTGGAGAGGTTGCGCTACGAAGAGGCGGAGCTGCCGGATCAGTCCCGGGTCGAAGCTCACAAACTGGCAATGCGTGTCTCCGGGATACTCGAATCAGGTGAAAACGGTCCGAGTCCGGTTACAGGGCTGTCCTGACTTGCGCGTGATCCTGACTACAGAGCCCGCTTGACCAGCTCATCGGCCATTGAGGTCAACTTTTGCGACAGTTCAGAGGTCTTGTTGTTGATCGCCAGCATCGAGCCATCATCAAAGTAGAGCTCGACCCTGGCCTGGTGGCGGATGCGCCTTACCAGCCAGGTAAGCCCCAGCGCCGAGGCGATCGAGAGCAGAAATCCAAAGAAGAATCTTCCCCTGGCCATTACCCCTACTTTCCGTAATCGCCTTCATCGGCTTCGCCCTCGAGGGCGGTCCGAAGGGCGGTGTTGACGTCGTAGAGCACGAGGCCCACGGTGGGGTTGGAACCGGTTGAAACCGCGAGCCAGGTGTCCTTCTCGCCGGCGACGATGAAAACGCAGCCGCTGTTGGCCTCGATAAAGAGCTGGGTCAGTTCAGGCCGGTCCATCTCTTTGGCCGACATGCGCCCTTCCTCCAGCATCCGGCGCGACATCTCCACCATCACGGCTTCCGACTGGCTGTTGGCGAAAGTGCTGGCAAGGACTTCACTCTCGCCGCGCACAAGCACGGCGTGGCGGATGCTCGGTGACATCTCAAGCAGTTCCTGTATCGCTTCCTTGGCGCTCGGCATCTCTCTCCTTGACTACTCGGGTCGGTAAGAGGGGAAGCTATCATAACCCGAGGCGGGAGACAAGGAGCCTCTAAAGATAGGGGGGAACGTCCCGGTTAAACGGCTTCATGCGATACGCCGCGCGCGAGCTTCACGCCCCGGATGCCCGCCAGCTCACCGATGCCGGCCAGGAATCCTCTTTCCGGCCGCACCTGATGTCCCAGCTTCAACCGCCTTACCCCGTCAGAGGTCATCATGCTGACGACGACCGGGGTGCCGCCGGGATAGCTGCGGCATAGCTCCTTCATATCGTTCAGGAGTCCGGGATCGAAGCTGTCCCGATCGAGAGAGAGTTGGACAATATCGTCGCCGCCGTCTTCGCCATCGCCGCCGTCCTGGCGGATGAAAGCGCGGATCTCGGTAGCGATGATCTTGACCTCGCGGTTTCCTTCCTCATCGATGCCCTTGAGGTCGGCGCGGCCGCTGACGATCAGCACTTCATCCTCGACAAGAAGCTCTTTGCATTTGTTGAATAGATCGCTGAAGACGACCACCTCGGTGCTTCCGCCCAGGTCCTCGAGATTGACGAAGGCCATGGGGTCACCCTTCTTGGTGGTCAGCCGCTTGACCTTGCCGACCATGCCGATGACGGTGACGCTGGTCTTGTCGCGCACTTCCTGCAGGCCGGAGATCGTCAGGGCGCCAAAGCGGGCGATCTCATCCTCCAGTCCTATTAGGGGGTGCCCGGAAACGAATATGCCCAGGGTCTCCTTTTCGAGGCGGGACAGGTCCTGCGAGCCGAACTCCCCGGCCGGGATCTCGGGATCGTGCACTTCCTGGGAGCCCGTGTCCTCGCCAAGGTCGAAGATCGAGCCCTGCCCCAGGAGGCTGTCCTGCTGGCTCTGGGAGCCCATAGACAGCGCCTGGGCCATGACATCGAGCATGCCCTTGCGGCTGGCGCCGGTGGAATCGAGCGCCCCGCATTTGATCAGGCTCTCGAGGGCGTTCTTCTTCAGCTGCTGGGAATCCACCCGGCGGCAGAAATCAAAGATCGAGGTATAAGGCCCCTCGGCCTGCCGCGCCTCGATGATGGAATCGATCACCTTGGCGCCGACGTTCTTGACCGCGGTGAGGCCGAAACGGATGCGGTCGTCGACAACCCTGAAATCGCTGCCGCTTTCGTTGACGTCGGGCGGTAGCACCTCGATGCCCATGCGCGAGCAGACATCGACGTAGAACGGGACCTTGTCCTTTGTTGACATGACGCTCGATATGGTAGCCGCCATGTATTCCACGGGATAGTTCGCCTTCAGCCAGGCGGTCTGGTAGGCGACCATGGCATAGGCCGCGGCGTGCGATTTATTGAAGGAATAACCGGCGGCGGCTTCCATCAGCTTCCAGAGCTTTTCGATGGCGCCGGCGGCGACCTGGTTCTGTTTGCAGCCCTCCACGAATTTGCTCTTCAGCGTCGCCAGCAGCTCGCGGTTCTTCTTGCCGATCGACTTGCGCAGATCATCAGCCTCGGCGGGGGTGAGACCGCCCACCTTCTTGGCGATCTCCATCAGCTGTTCCTGATAGATGGCGACGCCATACGTCGGCTCCAGGATCTCCTTGAGCCTCGGGTCGAGATACTTGACGCCGCCAGGGTTGCGCTTGTTCTTGGCGTAGGCAGGGATGTATTCCATCGGTCCGGGACGATAGAGCGCCACCATGGCGATGATGTCTTCAAAGGCGGTGGGCCCCACGTCGCGCAGGGATTCCTTCATGCCCGAGCTCTCCAGCTGGAAGACACCGTCGCTCTGGCCCTGGCGCAGCATCTCAAAGGTTTTTTCATCATCCAGGGGCAAAGATGACAGCTCTATCTCCACGCCCCTGCTGTCGCGGATGAGCTTGACCGCCGCCTTGAGGATATCGAGGTTTCGCAGGCCCAGGAAGTCCATCTTCAGCAGGCCCAGTTTCTCCACGTGATCCATGGTGAACTGTGTCACCACCTCGGCCTCGCCGCCCTTCTGCTGCAGCGGCACGTAATCGGTCAGGGCCCGGTCCGAGATGACGACGCCGGCGGCGTGGATGGAATCCTGACGGATGAGCCCCTCCAGCGGCAGCGCCAGGTCGATGACCTCGCGCGTCTGACTGTCGCTCTCATAGGCTGCCCGCAGCTCCTGCCCCGGCTTGAGGCATTCCTCGAGGGTGACCCCGGGGCCTTCGGGGATGAACTTGACGATCTTGTCTACCGTGCCGTAGGGCAGGCCCATGACCCGGCCGGCGTCACGGGTGGCCTGCCGCGCCGCCATGGTTCCAAAGGTTATGATCTGGGCCACGTTCTGGCGGCCGTAGCGTTCTGTTACATAGGCCAGCACTTTTTCCCGGTCGATCGGCGAGAAATCGATGTCGATATCGGGCATGCTCTTGCGCCCGGGGTTGAGAAACCGCTCGAAGAGCAGATCGTATCTGAGCGGATCGATATCGGTGATGCTCAGGCAATAAGCCACCAGGCTGCCGGCGGCCGAACCACGCCCGGGACCGACGGCGACATCGTTGTCGCGCGCATATCTGACGAAATCCCAGACAATGAGGAAGTATGAGGCGAAGCCCATCTCCCGGATCGTCGTCAGTTCGAATTCCAGCCGCTCGCGGGCCTCCGGCGGCGGACCCTCCGGATAGCGCCGGGCGAGCCCCTCCTCGCAAAGGCTTCGCAGGAAGGTATCGCCGTCGCTGGCGTCGGGTGTGTCGAACCCGGGGATGAGCAGCCTGCTGAAATCCAGGGTGACGTTGCATCGCTCGGCTATCTCCAGAGAACTCGCCAGCGCCTCCGGCACATCGGGGAACGACTGGGACATCTCGCCGGCGCTCTTCAGATAAAACTGATCCCCCTGGAACTTGAGGCGCTTGGTATCGAGCAGGTTGCTGCCGGTCTGGATGCAGAGCAGGGCGTCGTGTGAGGAGGCATCCTCGTGCAGAAGATAGTGGACGTCGTTAGTGGCCACAAGCGGCCGGCCCACCTCGGCGGCAACCTCCCGGACCAGCGGGTTCACCTTTTCCTGCTCGGCCAGGCCCTGATACTGGATCTCGATGTAGACGTTATCCTCGCCGAAGATCTCCTGCAGGGTGCGGACCTCGGCGACGGCGCCCTCGCGGTCGCCGGTGAACAGCAGATGTGAAAGCCTGCCGTTGAGACAGCCGGTAAGGGCGATGATGCCCTCGGAATGTTCCCTGAGGACCTGCATATCCACGCGCGGCTTGTAATAGTAACCTTCGAGGAATCCCCGCGAGGAGATCCTGACCAGGTTCTGGTAGCCGGTGTCGTTCTCGGCCAGCAGGGTCAGATGGTAACGGTCCTCGCGCATGCTGGATTTTTCGTTGCGGTCCTCGACCACATAGGCTTCGAAGCCGATGATCGGCTTGATGCCGCGGGCGGTGGCCTCACGATAGAATTCCACGGCGCTGGAAAGGACGCCGTGGTCGGTGATGGCGACGGCGGGCATCCCAAGCTCCTGGCAGCGCTCCAGCAGCGGCACCACTCTGACGGCGCCATCGAGCACGGAATATTCGCTGTGGACGTGAAGGTGGACAAAACCGGACTCCGGCGGGGTTGCCGGCGTCTCGCCAACATCATTGGCGTTTGCCTTGCTCAAGAGTTCTCCCTTACCCTCACGACGAGGATTCTATCCCCGTCGTGCAAGCGGTTCAACAAATTACGAGGCCTGGACGTTCATACCGTATTCTGCCCGGGCAACAAAGCGGGTGCGATCAGGAACGCGATCCCAGCTCCCCGGATTTGACCATGGTCAGCATGATGACGCCGATGGCGAAGGCTACTACCGCCAGGCCGGTACAACCGATCTGCATGCCGACGTGATCGGCTCGAGCGCCCAGACCTATGTGGCAGATGCCCGTCAAGAGAATGGGAATTCCCATGACCTCACTGGTGACAAACCAGTATATGGCCAGGATGATGCCGGCTGCTCCCAGCACGTAACAGATGGTCTTCATCGTGTCGTGCTGGTTCGTTGCCATGAAGAGACAGATATACGAGGCGGCGCCGTAGATCGACGCCAGGGCCCCGTTTGCCAGTCCACCCTTGAATCGCATTTGGTGCTCCTTTCCAGGCTTGCCGGCGGTTGTGTATGCCCAAAGTGGCAGCCGCCGTGCTGCCACTTTAAAATTCGATGAAGAGCAGGATAATTCCTTGCCGAGGGACTTCTCCTATTTTGCCAACCAGGGGGACACATAACTTAATTCATAGTTTTAGGGACACATAACTAAATTGCCAATTTCAGGGACACATTACTTAATTGCCGGCCACCGAAACAATCAGGCGCTTCCCGAGACCACCCTGTTGTTCAGCGCGCCAACTCCGGAGATGCGCACCTCGACCTCATCTCCGGCCTTCAGCGGCCCCACGCCGGGAGGGGTCCCGGTCAGGATGACATCGTGCCGCTCCAGGGTCATGATCCCGGAGATGAATGCCACGAGTTGGAAGGGGGGAAAAATCATGTCGGCAATGGCGGCGCTTTGCCGCACCTCGCCGTTGAGCACCAGTTCGACCAGGGCTTCTAAAGCCGGCGGATCGGTCTCGACCCACGGTCCCAGCGGACAGAAAGTGTCAAAACCCTTAGAACGCGTCCACTGTCCGTCGCTCTGTTGCAGATCGCGGGCGGTGACATCATTGGCGCAGGTATAGCCCAGGATATAATCGGCGGCGTCGGCTTGAGAGACGCCGCGCGCAGTCCCGCCTATGACTAACGCCAGTTCGGCTTCATAGTCGACCTGGCGGGAGGCAGCGGGCAAGACGATCGCGTCCCCCTCACCGATGACGGCGGAAGGCGGTTTCATGAAGAGAACCGGATCGGGAGCAGGCTCCATCCCCAACTCGGCGGCATGGGAACGGTAATTGAGGCCGACGGCGATGATCTTGCCCGGAGGCTGAAGCTGGAGTCGAGCCATCGCGTCTGCCTCTCCCTGCAGCTATCGGCGCCGGTGGCGCTTGACCATGCCGTACTCGATGCTGTCTACCAGGGCTTCCCAGCTGGCCTCGATGATGTTTTCCGAGACGCCGATGGTCCCCCAGGTGTCCTGGCCGTCGCTGGAGTCGAGCAGTACGCGGGTAACCGCGCCCGTGCCCTTGTGCTCATTCAGGATCCGCACCTTGTAGTTGACCAGATGGATGCGTGAAAGCTCTTCAACCAGCTTCGGGAATCTGGCCGGCAGCAGCTTTCTCAGGGCGATATCAAGAGCATTCACGGGTCCGTTGCCTTCGGAGAAAGCGATCGGCAGCTCGCCGCCGCCGTTCCCCTTGAGGACTATCTTGGCTTCGCTGATGACGGCGCTCTTTCGTTTCTGGACAATCACACGGAAGTTATCCAGTTCGATCATCGATTTATGCAGACCCAGCTCACGGCGTAAGAATAGCTCGAAGGAAGCGTCGGCGACCTCATAATGGTAGCCGGCGTGTTCCTTTTCCTTGAGGCGGCGAAGCAGGCGGTCCAGTTTCTCCTTGTCCTTCTCGCCGGCCAGGTCGATGCCCATCTCCGCGGCTTTCTTGAGAACGGTCGCGCGGCCAGCCAGCTCGCTCACGAGTATGCGCTGCTGATTGCCAACCAGCGCCGGATCCACATGCTCGAACGTGCGTGCGTCCCTGAGGGCGGCGCTCACGTGCAGGCCGCCCTTGTGAGCGAAGGCGTTCTCGCCTACATAAGGCTGATGGGTCTCGGGGCTGACATTTACCACCTCGGCCACGTAATGTGACGTCTCCGTCAGCTCGGCAAGCCTGCGGTCGGTGACGCAATCGAGCCCCATCTTCAGCTTGAGAGCGGGAATGACCGAGATCAGGTTGGCGTTGCCGCAACGCTCGCCGTATCCGTTGACAGTACCCTGAACCTGTGTTGCTCCGGCCTCCACGGCCATGAGGGAAACTGCCACCGCGCAGTCGGAGTCGTTGTGGGCATGGATGCCCACCGGCACCGCGGGAAGCTCCTGGCGTACGGCCCGTACTATCTCAGCGGCCTCGCCAGGCAACGTGGCTCCGTTGGTGTCGCAAAGGACCAGTCTGGCAGCGCCGCCCTCCACCGCCTCGCGCAGCGTCTGCAGCGAATACTCACGATCGTCCCTGAACCCGTCAAAAAAATGTTCCGCGTCAAAAAAGACTTCGCGCCCCTTCTTTGCCAGGTAGCCGACCGTCGACGATATCAGTTTGAGGTTTTCATGCAGGCTGACACGAAGCACCTTGACGGTATGGAGCTTCCAGCTCTTGCCCACGATCGCGACCACGGGAGTGTTCACCTTCAGCAATTCCCTGACCATGGGATCCTTGGCCGGCGTCAGGTCCTTGCGATGGGTCATGCCGAAGGCAGCCAGCCGCGCGGTGCGCAGCCTGTGAGCGGCCATCTTTTGATAAAATTCCACATCCTTGGGATTGGACCCCGGGAAACCGCCTTCGATATAGTGCACGCCGAGGCGGTCCAGCCGCAGCGCGATCTGGACCTTCTCGTCCACCGAGACGCTCATGCCCTCCCGCTGCATGCCGTCCCGCAAGGTCGTGTCGTATATTTCGATGCGCTTGGTCATATTGCCCTAGCCGTTCAAACCCACTCTAGATAGTGAGCATATTTGTCGTTCTCGGCCTTGATGATGCCGTAGAAAGTATCCTGAATCTTCTTCGTGATCGGGCCCGGCTCGCCGATGACGCGGTCATCGACCTCTCGCAGCGGCACGATTTCGGCCGCGGTGCCGGTGAGAAACGCCTCGTCAGCGACATATAGATCCGAGCGCACCATCACCTTCTTCTCCAGAGGAATACCCTCGTCACGGCAGATGGCGGCAACGGTATCCGCCGTGATGCCTTCAAGGACGTCGGAGGAAGTAGGCGGCGTCGCCACCACTCCGTTTCTGACCACGAACAGGTTTTCCCCGGAACCCTCCGAAAGATTACCCTGGTCGTCGAGCAGGATGGCCTCCTCGTATCCGCCCTTGACCGCCTCCACCTTGGCCAGGCTCGAGTTCAGGTACTGCCCGGTGGCTTTGGCGGCCGGCGGCATGCTGTTTGGCCCGAAACGCCGGAACGAGGAGATCTTGGCGCGGATGCCGTGCTTGATTCCCTCGTCGCCGAGATAGGTCCCCCAAGGCCAGACAGCGATCGCTACGTCAACCGGCGCATGCAGGGGGAAGAGCCCCATCTCGCCGTAGCCGCGATAGATTATCGGGCGGACGTAGCAGCTTTCCAGCTCGTTGGCCCTGATGACGTCCTTGGTCGCCTGCACCAGTTCCTCGACCGTGAAAGGCACGTCCATCATGTATATCTTGGCGGAGCGCATCAGCCTCTCGATGTGCTCGGTCAGGCGATAGACATGAGTCCCTTTTTTGGTATCGTAGGCCCGGATTCCCTCAAATACGCCCGACCCGTAGTGCAACGCATGGGTTAGCAGATGAACCTGGGCATCAGCCCAGTCCACCAGCTTCCCGTTCATCCAGATCTTGGAAACTTCCGTTATTGGCATGAGACTCCTTTCAGCCTTCCGGCGCCGGCGCGCTCCGGACTGGTTAGCTAGTGGCTACCCTCTCGGCCACCATGTCGCCGATCTCTGATGTTGAATATCCAGTCCGGCCGACCGCCAGGCTGTCGAGCTTGTTGGCCGTGACATCCGTTATCGCGGCCTCGACCGCGGCGCCCGCCTCGTTTTCTCCCAAAAACTCGAGCATCATCTGCACTGCGGCTATCGCCGCAAGAGGGTTGATCACATTCTGGCCCGTGTATTTCGGGGCCGAGCCGCCGATCGGCTCGAACATGGAAACGCCCTCAGGATTGATGTTGCCGCCCGCGGCGATGCCCATGCCGCCCTGGATCATCGCCCCGAGGTCGGTGATGATGTCGCCGAAGATGTTGTCGGTGACGATGACGTCGAACCATTCCGGGTTCTTGATGAACCACATGCAGATGGCGTCCACGTGCGCGTAATCGGGCTTCACTCCCGGATAATCCGGCGCCGTCTCGTTGAAGGTCCGCATCCACAGGTCCTGCGAATAGTTGAGCACGTTGGTCTTGCCGCACATGGTCAGCTTGTTGTCCTTGCCACGGCGCTGGCAATAATCAAATGCGTAGCGGATGCAACGCTCGACGCCCTTGCGGGTGTTGATGCTCTCCTGTATGGCCACCTCATCGGGCTTTCCCTTTTTGAGGAAGCCGCCGGCGCCGACATAGAGGCCCTCGGTGTTCTCGCGGACGACCACGAAATCGATGTCTTCCGGTCCCTTGTCCTTGACCGGCGTCTCCACACCGGGGAACAACTTGACCGGCCGCAGATTTATATACTGGTCCAGCTCGAAACGCGCCTTGAGCAGGATTCCCTGCTCCAGTATGCCCGGCTTGACGTCGGGATGCCCGATGGCGCCCAGGAAGATGGCGTCGTGGCCCTTGAGCTCCTCCAGGGCCGAGTCCGGCAGGGTCTCACCGGTCTTCAGATACCGGTCGCCGCCAAAATCATAGTCGGTGGTCTCGTACTCGAAACCGAATCGCAACGCAGCCGCGGCGAGGACCTTCAGCCCTTCGCGAACGACTTCGGGTCCGGTTCCGTCGCCGGGCATGACAGCTATGTTATGCATTCGATCCTCCGCTCCGTTCCTTGACATAGTTCATCAGGCCTCCCGCAGTCACGATCTTCTGCATGAATTCGGGAAACCGGTCCGCCTGGAATGTGCGGTCCTGGGTCAGGTCCTCGACCTCGCCCTTGTCCAGATCAACCTTGAGCCGGTCGCCGCTCTTCACATCGCGCGCCGCCTCCGGACATACCAGGATCGGCAGCCCGATGTTGATGGCGTTGCGATAGAAGATCCGCGCAAACGAAGCCGCGACCACGCAGGAAACCCCCGCAGCCTTGATCGCTACCGGCGCCTGTTCCCTGGAAGAGCCGCAGCCGAAGTTCTCCCCGGCGACGATGATGTCGCCCGGTTGCACCCGCTCGATGAAATCCTTGTCGATGTCTTCCATGCAATGGGCCGCGAGCTCGTCGGGATCATGCGTGTTCAGATACCGCGCCGGGATGATGACGTCGGTATCGACGTCGCGCCCATATGTGTGTGCTGTGCCTTCGAAGATCATGAGGGCACCGCCCTGTCGCAATTGCCGAAATCGATCGTCATGCCAGCACCTCCTGTGGAACCGTCACCGTACCGGCTACCGCCGTGGCCGCGGCCACATAAGGCCCGGCCAGATATACTTCGCTCTCGGGGTGGCCCATCCGGCCAACGAAATTGCGGTTGGTCGTCGAGACGCAACGCTCGCCGGCAGCCAGAATGCCCATGTGGCCACCCAGGCAGGGACCGCACGTCGGCGTGCTGACCGCGGCCTCAGCCTCGACGAAGATGTCTATCAGCCCTTCCTTCATAGCCTGCCGATAGACCTGCTGGCTTCCGGGGAAGACCAGGGTCCTGATGTCAGGATGGACCTTGTGCCCCTTGAGCACCTCCGCCGCCATCCTCAAGTCCTCGATACGACCGTTGGTGCAGGAACCTATGACCACCTGATCGATCTTCAGACCGGCAAGCTCGGAGGCCGGCACGGAATTGGAAGGCAGATGCGGCTTTGCCACCTGCGGCTCGATCGTGCAGACGTCTATATCTATGACGCGCATGTAGCCGGCCGCCTCATCGCTCGCCAGCATCACAGGCTCCCGCAGGGCCCGCCCGCGGCAATATTCCTCGGTGACTGCGTCGGGTTCGACGATGCCGCTCTTGCCGCCGGCCTCGATGGCCATGTTGCACATGGTGAAGCGTCCGTCCATCGACAGGTTCCTGATGGCGCCGCCAGCGAACTCCATGGACTGGTAGAGCGCCCCGTCGACGCCGACCATGCCGATGGTGTAGAGGATGTAATCCTTGCCGGTCACATAGCGCCCCGGCTCGCCTTCGTAATTGAACCTGATCGTCTCCGGAACCCGCAACCAGACTTCCCCGGTGGCCATGCCGGCCGCCAGATCCGTGCTGCCGACGCCCGTGGCGAAAGCTCCCAGCGCCCCGTATGTGCAGGTATGGGAATCGGCGCCTATCACGACATCTCCGGGCACAACCAGGCCTTTCTCCGGCAGGATCACATGCTCGATGCCCATCCGTCCGACGTCAAAGAAATTAACCAGCCCCTGACGACGCGCGAAATCGCGCACCAGCTTGGTCTGCTCGGCTGATTTTATGTCCTTATTGGGAACAAAGTGGTCGCATACCATGACGACTTTCTCCGGGTCCCAGACCCGCTCGATTCCCGCCGACTCAAACTCCTTGATAGCCAGCGGCGCCGTGATGTCGTTTGCCAGCGCCAGATCCAGCCTGGCGTTGATGAAATCGCCGGGCTGAACATCCTCCCGGCCGCAGGAGCGCGCCAGGATCTTCTCGGTTATATTCATTGGTCTTGCCATCTATGTCACCGCCCCGGCTCTGTATGCATTATTGAGCGCGCGGACATATGCCTTGGCGCTGGCCTCGACCACATCGATCGACAGCGCCGTGCCCGCATACGCCTTGCCTTGTACCTCGACCACGACGCGCACCTCGCCGAGGGAATCCTTGCCCTCGGTCACGGAACGCACCTGGTAATCCTTCAGCTTGCCCTTGGTGCCTACGGCGTCATCGATGGCCTTGAAGATAGATTCCATCGATCCGCCGGAGAAACTCTTGCCCAGCAGCTTCTCCCCTTCCTTTTCTATGATCACCTGACAGGTCGGGACGAACTCCGAACTGGAACTGACCTCGTATGACTTCAGCTCATATATATCCGTGAGCTCGCGTATCTCTTCGCTGACCAGATGCTCCAGGTCGACCGCGGTGATCTGCTTCTTCTTGTCCGCGACCTTCTTGAAATGCACAAAAGCCTGGTTGAGGTCCTCCTCGCTCAGGTTATAACCCAGCTCTTCCATCGCCGCCTTGAGAGCGTGGCGCCCGGAGTGCTTGCCCAGCACCAGGTCGCTCTGCCCCCGGCCGACGCTGGCCGCATTCATGATCTCATAGGTTGTGCGCTCCTTCAGCACGCCGTCCTGGTGGATGCCGGACTCGTGAGCAAAAGCGTTCTTGCCCACAATCGCCTTGTTGGGCTGCACGTCGTACCCGGTCAGCTGGCTCACCAGGCGGCTGGTGCGCGCAATCTCCACGGTCTTGACGCCGGTCGCCCGTCCCAGCGTGCGCTTGCGGGTCTCCAGGATCATAACGATCTCTTCCAGGGAAGCATTGCCCGCACGTTCCCCCAGACCGTTGATAGCGCATTCCACTTGGGTAGCGCCGTTCTCTACCGCCGCCAGGGAATTTGCAACCGCCAGGCCCAGATCGTTATGGCAATGCACGCTCACGGCCACGTCTTTCAGGCCGGGGGCCTTCTTGAACTGCTCCCGGATGAAATCGCCGAACTCGCTGGGAATGGCGTAACCGACGGTATCAGGAATATTGATGGTGGTGGCGCCCTCGTCGATTGCCGCCTGCAACACCGCGGCCAGGTAGTCTGGGTCGCTACGGGTGGCATCCATGGCCGAGAACTCGACATCATCGCACAGGCTCACAGCCAGCGCGACTATGCGTTTGGCTGCCTCCAGCACTTCCTCGCGCGTCTTGCGCAACTGATGCTTGAGATGAACGTCGCTGGTTGAAATGAAAGTATGGATGCGGGGGCGCTCAGCTTCCCTGATCGCGTCCCAGGCTGTGCGCACGTCTTTCTCCATGGCCCGCGCCAGGGCGCAGATAGTCACACCGGAAACATTGCGGGCGATCTTTTCAACGCCTTCGAAATCGCCGGGAGACGATATCGGAAAGCCGGCTTCGATGACGTCGACTCCCAGCCGCGCCAGCTGCTCGGCAATCTCCAGCTTCTCGAAGGAATTGAGACTGATGCCGGGGGACTGTTCGCCGTCCCGCAGCGTCGTGTCAAATATGGTAATACGATGAGGGTCCATTGCTTCTCCTAAAACCATCCAAGGTTTGATAAAACGGAATAAAGATGGCAGGTTTGCCGCACGGGCAAACTACTAGATAATCTCCCCCGACAGGGGGAGGAGAAGCAAGCTCTGGAGGGAGATCGCGGCGGGCAGCACTAAACTGCCTCCCGCGGGGGAGGCCGGTTCCTGCGCAACAGAATTGTTCGCAACAACTGAGGCCATTGGGAAAGTATGATATTGAAGTTCGAGGAAGATTTCAACTTAAGGCGGAGCGGTCTGCTAACCGGCGCGGCGAAATTTCTCGACGTTGTCCTGGCGGGCAAGCTCGACGAACTTCTTTACCAGCCGTGGATCGAACTGGGTGCCGGCTCCCTTCTCGAGTTCGGTGATCGCGTTCTCGCGGCTAAGCGCTTTGCGGTAAGGGCGGTCAGAGCGCATTGCCCGGTACGCATCCATGATGCCGACGATCCGCGCCGTCAGAGGAATCTGCTTACCATGAAGCCTCTCGGGATAGCCGGTCCCATCCCAGCGCTCGTGATGATAGAGAATGGCGGAGATCAGATCCTGGAGTTGCATCGCTTCCTGGAGTATCCGCTGCCCGATTTCGGGATGTTGTTGCAGCTTTGCCAGTTCTTCCACTGAAAGTTTCTCTGTCTTCCTGAGGATGGACCCCGGCACACCGATTTTGCCGATGTCGTGAAGTCTCGAGGCCAGAAACAGCGTGTCCGCCTGCTCCTTATCGAGGCCGAGCTGCTCGGCCAGGGCAGCCGCGACGCCATCCATGGAACTGCTGGCCTCTAGCGTGTAGTCGTCGTTGGCGTCGACCGCCTCGGCCAGCGCCCGGATCGTTTGCAGGCTGGCGCCTTCGAGCCGATTGTGCAGGCGCTCGACATCGCCTTCCTGGAGTTCGGTGCCGTTGAGGTCCTTGAAATATGCTACCCGGTCGCGCCCCCGGCGCTTGGCAAAAAGCAACGCCGAATCGGCCGCAGAGATAAGGCTGCCGGCATCGCTGGCACACTCAGGCAGATCGGCCACACCGAAGCTGGCGCCGACTGCCCGTTGGGGCAGCTCGATCTCGCCGGCGATCTCCTTGATGCTGTCTCTCAACCTGTCGGCGATGGCCATCGCCTTTTCTGCCACCGAGCCCGGCAACAGGACGACAAACTCCTCGCCGCCGTATCTGGCGGCGTAGCCCCCACTCTTAATCTCTTCACTGAGCTTCTTGCCGACCCGCTTGAGGACTTCGTCTCCTTTTTGATGCCCGTAGCTGTCGTTAATTGACTTGAAATGGTCGAGATCGAGCATGATCAGAGAAAGCGGCAGGCTGCCTTGCCCGGCCTTATCGATCTCCCAGCGGATATGATGCTGAAAATGGGCATGGTTTCGCAACCCTGTGAGCAGATCCGTGTTTGCCATCTCACGCGCCTGCCTGTGCAGCAGCTCCAGCTCAATATATTGATCTTTCAGTTCCTCGTTAGCAGCCGCCAGCAGGTCCTCCTTCTCCCTGACGGCCAGCATCAGGCTGTTGAAGTTTTCACCGATCTCGCTGATAGGATTTTCTCCAACCGCCTGCAAATAGACATCGCATTTGGAACAGTCACCGAGCTTCTGGGCAAACCGGCCCTGTATCTGGCCCCCACAGTAAGTCCCGGCTATCAACCAACAGCGCAGATGTTCCCGTCCGAAAGCGGGACAATCCCCCTGGCTGCAATCCTTGGTCTGCCAGCAGGTCGGAACCCGTGAATCTTCGAAGCTCACATCCCACATCTGCGATTCGATGGCATTATGGGTCAATGAACCGAAGCGAGATTTGGCTTCCTCCAGTTCGCGTTTCTGGAGGGCAAGCATCTTGTTGCGCTGATAAAGGGTGATCTTAACGAGGTAATAACAGAATGAGCCTACGGCCAGACCCGCGGCCAGGCATGCAAGGCGGAAATAGATCTTCTTTTCTGGATCCCATGTGACAAAGGGGCTGGCGATATATGGGAACACCAGGCCTATGGACAAGCCGAAAGCTAGCATCACAAACAGGATCCGCTTCATTGATGACAATCTTTTCGAGAGGAAATCGATCATAACGAGAGCATCGCCCGGCTAATCATCCGGCATGCCGCAGCTTCGGAGCCTGGTCTTTGCCGATCAACTCGACAAATATCTCTACGAGCTGCGGATCAAACTGGCTCCCGGCTCCCTTGCGCAACTCCTGAATCGCTGCGGCGGGAGTGAGCGCCTTGCGATAGGGGCGATCGCTGAGCATCGCCCGGTAAGCATCCATGATACCGATCACGCGGGCCATTACCGGAATCTGTTCTCCCCTGAGCTTCTCGGGATATCCCTGGCCGTCCCAGCGCTCGTGATGATAGAGGATTGCCTGGATCAACTCCTGTATCTGTTCGACTTCCTTTAGGAGACGTTGGCCGATCGCAGGGTGCTGCTGAACCAGTAACAGCTCTGCCGGCGACAGTTTTTCCTTCTTCCGCAGGATCGAGCTCGGGACACCCACTTTGCCTATGTCGTGCAGCCTCGCCGCCAGTGCCAGGGCATCGGCTTTCTCCTCCTCCATACCAAGCCGCTCAGCCATTGCTGCTGCAACTCTGGCCATCTGCGACTGGTCGCATTTGGAATATTGATCGCTGGCGTCGACCGCCTCGGCCAGCGCACGAATAGTCTGCAGGCTGGCTCCCTCGAGACGGCTGTGAAGCTTGTCCATGTCACCAGCGCGAAGCTCCGTGTCAGAAAGATCACGGAAATATGCTACCCGGTCCCTCCCTTTGCGTTTGGCGAACAGAAGGGCCGCATCAGATGCGGATATCAGGCTGTCGGCGTCACTGGCACAATGGGGCAGATCAGCCACTCCAAAGCTGCCGCCTACGAATCCCGGCGGCAGACTGACTTCATCTTCTAAAGATTTCATTCGGCGACGCAGGTTATCAGCTGTCTCAATTGCCAGCTTCGCTGATGTCGAAGGCATGACGATAGCGAACTCCTCGCCCCCATACCGCGCTCCATAAGCCGAATTCCCGATCTCATCGCGGATCAGCTTGCCAACCAGCTGCAGGACCTCATCCCCTTTCTGATGGCCGAATTCATCATTGACGGATTTAAACCGGTCCAGGTCGAGCATGATTAGTGACAGCGGCTGTTTTAGCGCCAGGGCCTTTTCGACTTCACTGTGAAGGTGATCCTGAAAATGCGCGTGATTGCGCAAGCCGGTTAACATATCCGTATCCGCTCGCTCACGTGCCTGCCTGTGCAACAGCTCGAGTTCACCGTACTGGCTCTGCAACTCATCATTCGTTTCGGAGAGCATCTCTTCTTTCTCGCGCAAGGCCCACATCAGACTGTTGAAATTCTCACCGATCTCATCGATGGGATCCCGTTCGGTCGAAAGCTGGTAGACCTCGCATTTAGCGCAGTCACCGAGCTTCTGGGCAAAGCGCCCCTGGACTTCACCGCGGCAGAAGGTCCCGGCGACCAGCCAGCAACGGACATGATGTTTACCGTATGAAGGGCAATCCTTGGCCTCACAGTTCTTCACTTCCCAGCAAGTGGGAATCTGAGGATCTTCAAAGCTGACATTCCAGTCTCGCTGGGTGATGGCGGCATGGGTCAGGGCGGAGAATTGCTGTTTGGCGTCGGCAAGCATTTGTGACTGCTTGTTTATGCGGTCGGCTTCCCTGCCAATCACATAGGCGGCAGCTCCTGCAAGGATGGGCGCTACACCTATATGCATGGCTTCATGGTCACTGCCGAACCTGGCAACGATGAGATAGGCAAAGACGGCATAGATCAGACCCGCTGCCGCCCCTGCTACGCAATAAAGAAATGCCCTGGTCCGCGTAAAAGAAGATCGCATTACCGCCCCAAATGGTGAAACCTGCAGATTACTGGTCCCATCGGTCCCTTTTGAACATCCTTTAATGGCCTGAACCTTTTTGCAGGGGTTCGCAGATCAGGGTTGAAACAGACTATTGTGGCGATTCAAGGCCCGGATGCGGGGAAGATCACTGGCGTCCCCACGTCAAAAACGGAAACGAAAGCGGTCATTAAAATGAAGCCCCTCAAAAATAGCCGGCATAATCTCTCCTTGACGGCGCTGGTAGTGGCAGGCGCACTTTTGTCGGCCCTGCTTTTAGTGGGTGGAACCGCCGCCGCAGACACGGACCTGTCTGCAAAACAGGCCGAAGTGGACCGCGTCCGCAATGAAGTTTCCTCAATCAATTCCGAGGCCGAACAGGCTGTCGAACGTTACAATCAGGCCAATTCCCAGCTGGAAGAAACCCGGCGCCAGATTTCAGAGAATGAAAAAGCGCTGGCCGACGCTACCGCCAAGCTAAGCGAAGCCCAGAAGCGGCTTGATAAGCGCTTGGAAAACATCTACCGCCAGGGATCCATGAGTTTCATGGAAGTGGTTCTAAACACCACCTCATTCAACGAATTCATGTCACGTTTTGACTTGCTGGGAAAGATCGGCGCCCAGGACAAGTCCGACATCGATGAGGTGTTGGGATACAAAAGCGACGCAGAAAATGCGAGGGATGAACTTGATCGAACCCTGCAGCGCCAGCAGGAATTAGTCGACACGGTCGCTTCGGAAAAATCGGCGGTAGAATCACAACTGGCCGCAAGGCAAGCGGTGCTCTCAAGCGCCGAGGGCGACGTTGCCCAGATGTTGGCGCAACAACAACCGGCCCCCGCAGCTCCCGGGTCTGCCCCGACGGCGGCTCCACCGGCAGGACAAAGCGGCGGTGACCAGGGCAGCGATTCATCACAGGACGGGCAAACGCCAGCTCCATCACCAGACCCCGATCCAGGGTCAAGCAGCCCGCCCCCGCCATCAGCCGCGGGCGCAGTGTCGATAGCGATGCAGTACCTTGGCGTCCCTTATGTCTGGGGCGGCGCCTCACCCAGCGGTTTCGACTGTTCCGGCCTGGTCATGTACGTTTACGGCCAGATGGGCATCTACCTCCCCCACTCGGCGTCAGCTCAATATTATTCAGGCACACCGATCAGCCGCTCGGATCTCGCTCCGGGCGACCTGGTATTCTTCGGACATCCGATCAGCCACGTCGGCATCTATATTGGCGGCGGCAGCATGATCCATGCCCCCTTCGAGGGCCAGGTCGTCTCGATTACCAGCGTCGGCTATGGCGGCAGCTACGCCGGAGCCTGTCGGCTCTAGCGTTTCGGCGCTTCCCTCGGTAAGGTTCTCCTGATAACATTTGGCCTTGTGCACTTCCTCGTGTGCAATAGCGCGCCATGAATTTCATCTGTCTACGTTATTGGGAGAGAATTAGCAACGGCTGATTCCAGTACAAACAGAATATCCATCGGTCTGCTCGGTTATGGCACGGTTGGGTCCAACGTTTACAATCTCATCAACAATCAGGCGATCGAGATCGCACAGGCGACCGGAACCTCCGTTTCCGTCAAGAAGATATTGGTCCGCGATATTTCCGTCCCGCGGGAAGATGCCCCCCGGGATCTGTTCACGGACAACTTCGAGGAAATTCTCGAGGATTCCGAGATCTCACTGGTTGTCGAGCTCATCGGCGGCTTAGAGCCTGCGTTCGACTACATCACAAGCGTTCTTGAACGTGGCAAGGCGGTAGTCACAGCCAACAAACAGCTTCTGTCGCAAAAAGGTTTTTATCTTTTCCGCCTGGCCCGCGAAAACAACACACAGATCGGATTTGAGGCCAGCGTCGCCGGGGCGATCCCCGTGATCAAGGTTCTGCGCGAGTCGATGGTGGCCTCCGATCTCACCAGCGTTTACGGAATCGTCAACGGAACCACGAATTTCATCCTCTCGGAAATGAGCCGTACCGGCGCCAAGTACGGAGACGCGCTGGCCAATGCGCAGGAATGGGGATACGCCGAAGCCGATCCAACCGAAGACATCAGCGGCAAAGACGCGGCAGCCAAGATGGCGATCCTGGCATCCATCGCCTTTCACACCGCTGTGGATCTCGAGGACGTCACCTGCGTCGGCATCGAGCATATCAACTCCCTGGATATATCCTACGCCCGCAATCTCGACCTGACGATCAAGCTGCTGGGCGTGGCGAAACTCTACGGCGATCGGATCAACGTCCGCGTCTACCCGGCACTCTTGAAAAAAGACCATCCACTGGCAACCGTCAGCGGCGCCTACAACGCCGTCTTCCTTAAGGGAAACGCGATCGACGAGATCATGCTTTCGGGTCCGGGAGCGGGCGGCATGGAGACCGCTTCTGCGGTCGTCAGCGACATAGCGTCAATCATCGCCCGGGAAAAACCCGGAGAGTTCGAGAACATCGCCTCGTGGCGGGAGATGGAGTTCTATCCCGACGATGAGGTCATCTCGAAATTTTACCTGCGTCTCGAAGTAGAGGATGAGCCAGGTGTTCTGGCCGAGATAGCCCAGGTCTTCGGCGATCACGAAGTCAGTGTCGAAAGCGTGATCCAGCAGGGGCGGGGGGCACACGCCGAACTGGTAATGGTCTTTCATCCGGTCAAGGAAGCAGGCTTCCGGGAAGCTCTGGAAAAAATCGCCGGGCTGCCCGTAGTCAAATCACAACCGCGGCCAATCCGCGTAGAAGACAACGAAAATGAGCAATAGCGGTCCCCGGGACAGATCCCTGATAGAACGATACCGGCAGTTTCTTCCAGTCAGCGACGCTACCCCGGTAATCAGTCTTGCCGAGGGTTCCACGCCACTGTTGTCAGCGCCGCGGTTGGGCGAACGGTTAGGCCTTAATCTTTTCCTCAAACTTGAGGGGCTCAACCCGACGGGCAGCTTCAAGGACCGCGGGATGACCCTGGCCGTGTCCAAAGGAATTGAGGAAGGCGCCAGCGCCGTCATCTGCGCTTCGACCGGCAACACTTCGGCCTCGGCAGCAGCCTATGCCGGCCGGGCGGGCATCCGCTGCATAGTAATCATTCCTGAAGGCAAGATAGCGGCAGGCAAGCTGGCCCAGGCGGTAACGCATGGAGCCCAGGTACTGTCTGTATCAGGGAATTTCGATCAGGCGCTCGAAATCGTCCGTGGCATCGTCGACAAACACCCGGTGCAACTGGTCAACTCGATCAATCCGTACCGGCTCGAAGGACAGAAGACCGGCGCCTTCGAGGTCGTGGATTCACTTGGCAGGGCGCCGGACTTCCTGGCGATCCCGGTTGGAAATGCCGGAAACATAACAGCCTACTGGAAGGGTTTTAACGAGTATCGAGAGGCTGGCAAGTGCGATGGCGTTCCCCGGATGATCGGCTTCCAGGCTGCCGGCGCAGCGCCGCTTGTGATCGGCCACCCAGTCAAAGATCCAGAGACAATAGCCACAGCAATCCGCATCGGCAACCCTGCGCGCGGCGATCAGGCGCTTGCTGCGGCCGGCGACTCCAGCGGCCTCATCGATTCAGTCACTGACGAAGAGATAATCGCCGCCTACAAGCTGGTCGCCTCGACTGAGGGGACATTCTGTGAGCCGGCTTCAGCGGCAAGTATCGCCGGCGTAATCAAGAAGCACCGGGAAGGGCTTTTCCAGGAGGGCGACACGGTCGTTTGCGTCCTCACCGGACACGGCCTCAAGGATCCGGACACGGCCATCGCAAATGGCGCGGCGGTAATCAGTATCGCTGCCGATTTCGACCAGGTAGTCAAAACCCTCGGGCTTTAGGACGGATGATGAAATATCTGGTTCTCATCCCTGACGGTTCAGCCGATGAGCACAGGCCGGAACTTGGCGGCCGCACACCGCTGCAGGCCGCAAATACCCCCAATTTTGACAGACTAGCCAGGTCGGGAACGATCGGTCTGACAAGCACCATTCCTGAAGGCTTTCCCCCCGGCAGCGATGTCGCCAACCTCTGCGTACTCGGTTACGACCCTCACTTATATTACACCGGCAGGGCTCCTTTGGAAGCGGCAAGCCTCGGGATCGATCTCGCGTCAGGCGACGTTGCCTTCCGCTGCAACCTCGTCTGCGTCGAAGATGGGCTGATGCGCGATTTCTCCGCCGGACATATCGACACAGTTGCAGCCGCAGAACTGATCGATTACCTGCAGCAGAACCTGGGTGGCGAAGATGCGACATTCTTCCCGGGGTTGAGCTACCGTCATATCATGGTATCGAAAGGCAAGGCACTGCAAGCCTTATGCACTCCGCCACATGACATCACCGGACAGCCGGTCGACCCTAACCTGCCACAAGGAGAAGAATCCGCCTGGCTTCGCGGGCTCATGCAGGAGTCGGCCCAACTGCTGGCCGGCCACCCCATCAATGAAAAACGAAAGCTTGAAGGCAAGCTGCCGGCCAACATGATCTGGCTTTGGGGTCAGGGCACGGCTCCTTCAATGCCCACCTTCAAGGAACGTTACAGACTGGAAGGCTCGGTTATATCAGCAGTTGACCTGGTCAAAGGGCTTGGCAAATATGCTGGCCTTGAGGTCATCGAGGTGCCCGGAGCAACGGGCTGGCTGGATACCGATTATGCCGCCAAAGCCCGGTACGCCCTCAAGGAGCTGAAAAACAAGGACTTCGTCTACGTACATGTAGAGTCTCCCGACGAAGCGTCCCACTCGGGCGATTCCTCCGCAAAAGTCGAGGCCATAGAGCGATTTGATGCTCTATTGCTGGGAAACCTTCTTGAAGGACTGGCTACATCGACCCATTACCGCATCCTGATATTGCCTGATCATGCGACTCCACTCGGTATCAGGACACACACTGCAGAACCGGTTCCCTTCGTCTGTTACGATCCCGCGGCCGCTTCAGACCGGGATCAATCCTTCGACGAAGACTCAGCGTCATCCGCGGCGCTAAAGTTCGAGCGCGGCTGGGATCTGATGGGCTGGTTTTTAGGTCTGGAAAAAAAATAGCGGTAGGGACTTAAGCCCTAGAGTTAAGTCCCTACCGAGCCTCCCCACGTCTGCAGCTCCGCCCTGCCGAACGGCAAAATAACCGTCCGCGTGCCGCAGTTGTGAGTTAAGTTAGTAGATTTCTTTTCTAGCTGATTCCCTTATTCCCTTTGTTTAAAACCAAACTTGGATGAGAAAACCCAGCTTTTCGGGGGGAAAGACGGGAAATCGCTAGAGGGACCGCAGCTTCCCTTGCCAGGAAGTGTCCGGTGAGCTGCCGGCAATGATGTCGGCTGCCTCTCGCCGCCGCAGATTGATGATGGTCATGCCGACTCTTCCCACAAGGGAAGACGCCAACTCCCGCCTTTCCACCATCTTTTCATCATCAGCTCCATCGGATGGCGAAAGCACCAACACGCCGAAGGCATTGCCCGCCAACCTTACCGGCGTGCAAAGGTACTTCCGTTCCGTGCCGGCGTGGGCGCACCGCATGCCGGTCTGGCCCTGTGCGGAAAGGTGGATCTTGCCAAGCCGTAGCGACCAGCAATCGCTGGGTCCGAACGTTTTCTCCAGCGGAGGCTCGCTGCCCCAGCCAATGGTCTGCGTATAACTTCGGGAGGCTTCATCCAGTAGATATAAAGCTCCGGAGTCCCCTTCCGTGAGCCGGCTCGCAAAGCGTGCGAAAACCGCATACGCTTCATCTACGGTTAGACAACTTTGTAACAACTCGTCCATCTTGTTAAGTAAATGATCTTGCCGCTTCCGGTCTTCAAGCTTCTCAGCTGTCTTATCGAGGCAGAGGCGAATCTCCGTCAGCTCATCCAACTTCACCTGGGCATCCGCCTCGAGTTGATCCTTGACCTGCAACAATTTTTCCTCACCCTGTTTGCGTGCGGTGATATCCAGCCACATACCCACGATATAGTCCTGTTCCCCTTCAGGAGCCTTTACAAGACGAAGGATATCGAGGAACCACTTATAGTTGCCGTCAGCGCCGCGCCAGCGATATTCATACTCATGGAATCCGCGATCGAACACCTTGGGAATTTCTTCGAAAGCCCTGGGTGCATCATCAGGATGGATGCGGTCCATCCAGAACGATGAATCCAGGGTTACCTCTTCAGGCGTATAACCGGTAAACGTAGTCACGTTGTCGCTGACGTAAGTGACGCCGAAATCATCGGTGGCGCTACTGGTGTAAAAAATGATCGGCAGAGACTGCAGCAGCAGTGACAACTGCTCGCCTGTCCTTCGCAATGCCACTGCCTGCTCATCCCTTTCACCGCGAGTCCTGATGGCGCAGATTCCGTAAGAAAGATCGCTGGCCAGCTCGCTCAGATGTTCGACCTCCTCGGCATCGAATGCTTCCGGCTCGGCCGCGTAAATGTTAAGGGACCCGAAGCTCTCTTCGTCAGCTTTCAGCGGCAGAGAAACGGTCGAGGCAAATCCCCGCTTGAGGGCGTCACCCCGCCAGGGAGCGTAGGACTCATCTATCAGCACGTCGCGGACAACACTGGGCTTGCCGGTGCAAATTGCCGTGCCGGCAGGGCCGAGACCCAGACTCGAAGAATCATCCCAAGTGACTTTGACCGCGTCCAGATAACCATCTCCGAAACCCGCGGAGGCAACCGGACGAACCATTTTTCCCGGATTCTTCTCGGCGAATCCAACCCAGGCAAAACGGTATCCGCCAATTGCGACGACAGCCTGGCAGATCTCCCTGAGTAGTTCGGCCTCTCCGCCAGCTGCCGTAAGGGCCCGGCTGGCCGCCATGGAAGTTCTCAGGGCGCGGTTCACGGCCTGCAAACGCTCTTCAGCGAGTTTCTTCTCGTCCAGTTCGAGCTTCAGGCGCTGGTTGACGCTACCCAACTCTTCCGTTCGTTTGGTAACCATGACCTCCAAACCTTCCTTGCTGTGCTCGAGAGCATCCTGCGCAAGCTTCCTTTGGGTGATATCGCGTGAGATACCAAGCACATTCTCGAACCTGCCGTTTTCGTCATGAATGGGAACCAGAGAAGTGCTGAGCCATGAATCCTCTCCATCAAAACGAGCCTGGGTCTCAACCTCAATCGGATGGCCTTCGGAAAAAACCTTCGTGAGTTCTTGATTCTGCTGCTGGGCCATTTCCTGGGGAAGCACAAGATCAAGGTTCTTGCCGATCAGTTCTACCTGAGTGCTTCCCAGTTTTTTGGCCGCATAACTATTCAAATAGCGTATGAGACCCTGCCTGTCGACTATGAAGATGAAATCCTGCGCGGCTTCGGCCAGCGTGCGATAGCGCTCTTCGCTGTCGACCAACGCCTCTTCGATATGGATCCTTTCAATGATCTCACTCTCCAGCTCCCGCCAGCGCCTGAGAGCGAAGACGCCCAAAGCCGCTGCTAAAAATGCGAGCGCTACCACAACCTCATCGTACTGGAATGGGCTGTCTTTCATCTGCAGGGAGGCGTCTTCGAATGAGCCGTGAAGGTCGAATACGGTCGTCAAAATGAATGCAAGCGAAAAAACCGAGAAAACGATGATGAGGTCTCGCAGCACCTTCTTCCCCTGCTGCCGAGCCCTCGTCGGGACATACGGCTCGTACATGCCGAACTTCTTGCCCCCAGCCTCTCGCTTTGTCAAGCGAAGGACTCTTTCTAATATTGACTTCAGCCGGTGCTTCAAAGCAATTCTCCCACTTCGCGGCGATTGACCTGGGTCAGTACAAAGAGCCAAGTGGGAAAAATCCGTGGAGCTAGCCTCCAGAGATCCCGCTGCCTCAACCCGGCGACATTCGAGCGCCTTCGTTCGAAGGACCCGCGTGCCTGGTGTACAAATCCAGCAAACCGCTCCTCTTCGGCGCCTGCCAGGGCGCAAGCCGAGTACTTCGCCTTTCTAAACCCTCTATTACCTTTTCGGCAGTTTCACGCCTATCGCCTATGCCTGTGAGGTCCAATTTCCCGGCTTCCAGGTCCACAGTGATTATGTCACCATCCTCAACCAATGCGATTGGGCCTCCGGCTGCCGCCTCCGGGCAAACATGGCCGATGCAGGGTCCCCGGGTGGCGCCTGAGAACCTGCCGTCGGTAATCAAGGCAACGCTCTCGTTTAATTCGGTATCAGCTGAGAGCGCCGCGGTAAGATAAAACATTTCTGGCATGCCTGAGGCGCGAGGGCCTTCGAAGCGGACCACGATCGCATCCCCGGGATGAATGTCACCGGCTAGGGCAGCCTCGAGCGCGGGCATCTGTCCGTCAAAAACCCTCGCCCTGCCTTCAAATTTGTTCATGGCCGGGACCACAGCCGAGCGCTTGCAAACGGCGCTGCCTGGCGCCAGGTTTCCTTCCAGCACAACCAGGCTTCCGCGTGGGGAAAGCGGCTTCCCGGCAGGACGGATTATGTCCTCACCGGCCAGGCCAAAGTTTGCCAGTTTTTCGGCTCGTTCAGACGGATTTCCGGATCGTTCCTCCTCAAGAAGGGTTTCGCCCAGAGTCTTCCCCGTAACCGTCATTACATCCAGATGCAGGTGTTCCCTTACCTGGGACATAAGCCGGGGCACGCCGCCAGCGTACCAGAAGAGGTCGGCAGTATGTTTTCCTGAAGGCCTTAGGTCGAGAATCCAGGGTACCTGCTCGTTGATCTCGCGCACCCTTTTCCATGAAAAATCCAGTCCTAGCTCAGCGGCAAGTGCGGGCAGGTGGAGCATGGCGTTTGTGGAACCCCCGGCAGCGGCATGGACCACCAGAGCATTATCTATCGCATCACCGGTTATAATTTCTCGTGCAGGGATGCGCCTCTTGATCAGTGATGCCACCGCCATCCCGGAAGCCTCCGCAAGGAGCATTTGCGCTGCTTCCGTTGTCGGGCAACAGGCGGCCGAGGGCAGACATAGTCCCATGGCCTCGATGAGAATCTGCATGGTCACCGCAGTCCCCAGAAAGTTGCATGCGCCGGCGCAAGGCGCAGCAGTGAGGCTATGATAACGATACTCTGCTTCGCTGATCTGGCCCCGGTTGAGCCGGGCGTAGAGTTCGGCCATCCGATCTATGGAAACATCCCCTGGCCCCGTATGCATAACTCCGCCGGGCATGAAGATTACCGGAGCATCAAGTCTGGCAGCCGCAATAAGATGGGCAGGGATCGCCTTGTCGCAAGATGAAACCGCTGTCCATCCGTCGAAATGCCCACTGTGGAAATGAAGCTCTGTCGCCATCGCCAGCAACTCGCGGGATGCCAGTGAGTAGCTCATCGCCGCTGTCCCCTGTGCGATGCCGTCACACATGTCGGTGCAACTGTAGCGGCCTACCGCCAGCCCCGCATTGCCGGCGCCCTTACTGATACCTTCAACCAGCCCCGAAAGGTGAACGCTGCCGGGATGAGAATCGCCGGCGGAACTCTCGATAAGAAGCCAGGGACGCTCAAGTTCTTCTGGGGTCCAGCCACAGCCGATTCTAAGAGGATCGACTTCCGGTCCCCAACGCATCTCCTGGCTGTGAAGCCTGAAAGATTTCAAGACGCCAAACCTCGTTTCTCCAGGTGTAGATTGGACAGGGAAAAAGGGCGGAACCGAGGTTCCGCCCCAAAAGTATAGCGGTGCATGCTTTATTTAAATAGTGTATCGCCGGGCTCAGACCACCCGGGAACGAGCGGCGCGATCGCGGCGCATCAGATCCTCGGATCTGTCCGCTGCCGCCTTTTGTTCATTCGTCAGCCAATCCTCCGTCCAACTGAAATCGTTTTGCCACACTGGATCGGCTACTTCTTCAATGTCCCTGGCATAGCTATCGAGGCCCTGGCTCAAGTCGGTCACAAGGCTTTCGGCGCCATCGTGAGTAGCGTAGGCGCCGTGCTTTTTGACCGCGTGGCGAAGAACTTCCGGATGATCGATGAGCGGACAAGGTCTTAGCAGGTTGTGCCCGAATGGTTGACGCGCCCTGATGCTCTTGAAAAACGGTGACTGCAGAGCCTCGAGTAGTGTCGCATCGTTGACATTATCCGTGGCGAAGTGGCAAAACACGCACGGCTCCACATCGCCATGATTGTTGATGTGTACATATTTGCGGCCAGCCGCGAGGCAACCCCCGGTCAGGTAGCCATCGTTCCAAAAATCAGCGACCAGTATTGGCTTCTCCGTTCGTATCCTGCTTACCCCCAGACGAAGCCGGTTTCGTTCCTGGGCCGTTGGCATGTATGTCAAATCAGGCGATTTGCCAATTGGTACATAGGAGAAGTAGTAGCCATAAGCGGCTCCTTTCTCAATCATCATGTCAGCGAATTCGTCACTTGTGATCGTTCCTATGTTCAGCCTTGACGCGGTAGCGCTGAAGGCGAATACGGCGCCTTTTTCCCTTAAATTATCCATGGCGCGAAGCACGCGGTCGTAGGTGCCGTCGCCGCGTCTGGCGTCGGTTTCCTTGCGAAATCCCTCGATGCTGATCGCAGGCGCGACATTTCCGAGCTCGACCAGTCTTTCCGCCATCATCTCGTCTATCAGGGTGCCATTTGTGTATACCTGAAACGATACTTCGCTATGCTTCTCAAACAACCCTAGCAGCGGCCGGTAAACAAAAGGCTCGCCGCCGGTGATTACAAAAAAGCGGATGCCAAGCTCCTTTGCCTCGGTTATAACCCTGTCCATGACCTCCGGATCGAGATCATCCGCCTTGGTATAGTTGCCAGCGTAGCAGCCGACGCAGTCGAGATTGCATCGCATTGTGGGTGAGATAACTACAAGATTGGGAGCGCTGATACCTTCGGACTCCATCAGTTTGATGGAAACCTCGGGATCGCGATAGAACAGACCAACCATAGTCTTGGCGATGTAGTTCTTGCGGACGTTGGGATCCACATTCTTCAGCAGCCTGTTAAAATATTGAGTCCCGACTCCTCCAGGCTCGAGATAACCCTGGAACCAGTCAGCGACCAACGCCTGCTGTTTGCTCTTCGCCATTTTCCCCAATGCTTGCGCCAACCTCTGGTAATTGCTGTCCGGAGAGTGCGCCAACACCTTGAGCGCCTGGCTCAGCAGCCTCTCGGCCCCTTCGTGTTTGGCCCGGTTATAGACGCTCTTGCCCCGGGAGAAAAATTTCGCGTCCATTATTTGCCTCCTTTGAACGAGCCAAACGGATACATGACCTGTTTAGCAATATTCATTCTTGCTTGTGAAGCCCGGTAATCCGGGTAAAAGAAATAATGATCAGAATCGGAAAAACCCGGTTCTCGATGGCGATGCCAATGGCGTTTCTGCTTGCCGGGTGCAGCCCGGTGTTGTGCTACAATACGCCAATAAATCTGATCCTTAATCATTTTTTTGTGGGAAAAGACGGCAGCCGCCGGACCCGCTCCAAAAACTTGTGAACGTTCAATTCCCGCAAGAGTCCGTTAGTAAACTTCATATTCTGTGCTATAGACCGAAGAGAAAGCCATGCCAGGCCAAGACGTGACCAACGGACAACAGATCAAAATCGGTGATGAGTACTTCCAGGTTCTCACGGAAGACTCCAGCCGCGTGCTTGCCCAGGGCGAGCCTTTTGTCATCGTTGACGTTAAAAAGGAAAAGCTCGTCGTTAAAGAAGGTGAGCTGTTTCTTTACAGCGATATCGAAGGGAATGTTTCTCGGGAAGATACGTCCGGCCTGGGCTTATATTTCCAGGACACCCGTTTCCTCAGTACTTTCGACATGACCCTTTTCGGCTCCAATCCTGTGCTGCTTTCCTCAACGGCAGACCGGGGGTTCATGAGCCAGATCGAACTCACCAATGCCGACTTCATGAGCGCTGACGGCACGGTGGTGCCGCAGGAAACGATCAATATCCGGCGCATCCGTGTCGTAAATGGCAAACTTTACGAGCTCATCCGGATAAAGAATTACAATCATTTTCCCGTAGATATCTCGCTTGAGTTTGATTTCGACTCTGATTTTGCCGACATGTTCGAGGTTCGTGGCACCAAGCGCACCAAATACGGGACCCGTTTGGCTCCCAAAGTTACCGAGGATTCCATCCTGCTCGCCTACCACGGCCTCGATGCCATCCTTCGAAAGACAGACATCCGTATGGAGACGCCTCCCACTCGCATTGAAGGTACAACCGCGATCTTCCGTTTCCAACTGAAGCCGCGGGAGAGGCGTGTCGTCAAATACAGTATCGAGCCTATCCTTCCAACTACGCACCCGCCGGTAGCCACTGATTTCAACAAGGCGATTGGCGACGTCAGAAAAAGCTACGAGTCCTGGTTCAAAGGCTCTTGCCAGATCGAGACCGACAACGAACTGTTCACTGCTGTGCTGAGAAGCAGTCAGCGGGATATCCGCATGCTCGAAACCGAGACTGAGATGGGCTACTTCCTCAGTGCAGGCGTTCCCTGGTTTGTCACCCCGTTCGGCCGCGACACCATCATTACCTGCCTACAGATCATGATGCTGGATTCGCATCCGGCTACTGCCACAGCCAATGTATTCACCCAACTGCAAGGGAAAGTAGTCGACCCCTGGCGAGATGAGGAGCCGGGCAAAATCTTTCACGAAGTAAGACGCGGGGAACTGGCTAATATCCGGGCTATACCTCATACGCCGTATTTTGGCAGCGCCGACTCGACAGCGCTTTACCTGATAATGCTTTCCGATATCGTGAAATGGACGGGCAATCTCGAAATCGCGCGCAACATGGGCGATGCCATCACTAATGCTCTCGGCTGGATCGATGAATATGGGGATATCGATGGGGATGGCTTTGTCGAATACGAAACCCGATCCAGGCGCGGCCTCGTCAATCAGGGCTGGAAAGACTCTGGTAATTCGGTGGTTCATACCGATGGTAGCCTGGCGGAAACTCCTATAGCCCTCTCGGAAGTACAGGCATACGTTTATTACGCAAAGCGACGGATGGCTGAGTTGTTCGAGCTGCTTGGCGACCGCGAACGGGCAGAGGAGCTCTCCGGGCAAGCTGAAACGCTCAAGCACCGTTTCAATGAGGCTTTCTGGATGCCCCGCGAAGGATTTTATGCCATGGCTCTGGATAGAGAAAAGAGGCAGGTTAAGACCATCACTTCAAACCCTGCCCATGGCCTCTGGGCGCGCATCATCGATGAAGATAAAGGCCAGCTCGTTGCCGACCGTCTGATGCAGCCCGACATGTTCTCTGGATGGGGTATCAGGACGATGAGCAAAGCCTCGATCAACTACAACCCCATGAGCTACCACAATGGTAGCGTCTGGCCGCACGATAACGCCATCATCATCAGGGGGCTAAAAAAGTACGGTTTCAACCCGGAAGCTTCGAAGGTAGCAAGCGGACTTTTCGATGCGGCGCTGCATTATGACTATTACCGCCTACCCGAGCTGTTCTGCGGCTTCACAAAGCGTTCCATCAGCCGACCGGTTAACTATCCGGTCGCCTGTAGTCCCCAGGCTTGGGCGGCAGGCAGCATTTTCATGATTCTCCAGGCGCTTCTCGGCATCGAGGCCGATGCCCCCTCAAACACACTTTATGTCAATAGTCCGGTGCTTCCCAAGTGGCTCAATGAGGTCGACGTTAAGGGGTTGCGGGTCGGCAAGGCCGCAATCTCGCTGAAGTTCCGCCGCGACGTCGACGTCACTTCCTTCGTCGTGACCGAGAAGATGGGGACGATAAGGACTATCGTCACAGAGTAGTTACACGATTCTCGATTCGGTCACGAAAACTCGGGATCAGGCAATCAGAATCGCTCTGGCCGGGGCGCCATCTCCACCCCGAATTTTCAACGGCAGGCAAACGAGCTGGTAATCGCCGGTTTCGACCCCGCGCAGATCGATGCCTTCGAGAACGATGACGCCAGATCCAAGCAGGGCATGGTGCACGGCATGTGTGTCCGATTTGAAACGCTCTATCGAAAGATAGTCGATCCCCACCAGGCTCACCCCTAATTCCACCAGATAGTCCGCGGCTTCGGACGACAGCGGAACGTAATCCCTTTGGAAATCGGGTTTTTCCCAAAGAGCAGAATTTGTGGTCTTGATCAGAAGCCTGGATACGCTTCCAAGATCCTCGTTCTCAATATCGTCACGTGAAATCGATGACTCTGCCCGGGACATGTCCACGACTCGCGCCGGACCAACCAGAATATCGAGCGATAGTTCATCTACCGGCATCGCGCCATCCTTGAAATGACGAGGAGCATCGATATGGGTTCCGGTATGAGAGCCCAGTTTCAACTGGGATATGTTGGCTACGGAGCCTCGCGATATCTCCAGATACGGCTTTATTTCCGCTCCAGGGTCTCCGGGATAAGAGGCCATGCCGCTAAAAACCGGAACCGAGATGTCAATAATTTTCCTATTATCCATCACTGCAGCGCCTGCATCAGTTCGCTTTCTTTTTGCACCGAGGTTATAGCCAGTAATTCATCGTTGGTCAGAAGCTGTGTCTGGCCGCCAGGTACAATCACTTCACCGCCACGCATGATGGCGACGATCACCGATCCTTTAGGCAGAGAGAGATCGCTGACGAGCTTTCCGGCTGCCTTGGAACCCGAAGTGACGGTGATCTCAGCCAGCGCGACCTCGCCGCCCTTGAGCTTCAGCAGAGTCACCAGATCTCCCAGAGACATCTCTTCTTCGATTATCTTGGTGATGATATCGGTTGGCGAAACAGCTACATCCACGCCCCATTCTTTGGTATATAGCCAATAGTTGCGTGGATTGTTCACCCTGGCGATGACCCTGGACACGCCGAAGTGCAGTTTTGCCAACTGCGCGACGACGAGGTTGTCCTCATCGTCCCCGGTTGTGGCTACCACGAGGTCAGAGTTTCGCACTCCTGCCTCCTCGAGGACGGAGGGATCGCAACCATCAGCCCACATCACCCTGGCACCAGCCGGCGCCGATTGCGCCGCACGGCTCTCACTCGACTCCACCACCACTACCCTGTGTGTGCCAGCTTCAGCCAGCGCCTCACTTAGATAAGCGCCGGTCCTGCCTCGGCCAACGATAAGGACATTCATGGAAACCTCCTAATATCCGAGTAATTCCCGGAATTTGCCAAGAAAGCCGTTTGCGACGCAGGCGAATATGAGATCGCCCTCTCTGAAGACTGTGGCGCCGGAAGGCACCATGGCCTGCCCCAATCGGACCACGCATGTAATCAGAGCCTGCCCTTCGACAGTGAGATCAGCCACCGAGCGCCCGACAAGGCCTACAGGCACCTCAAACTCCAACAGGAGGACCTCACCGCTGCCGAAACTAAGCTCGCTCCTCATCTCCCGGTAAAGCAGATGCTCGCGCAAACCGTTTGCGCCCCAGACGGTAGAGGAGATTGTCGGAATTCCAAACCGTTTATAAATATTCGCTCGCATGGGGTCGTAAATCCTTGTAACCACACGTGGAACCCTGAAAACGCGTTTGGCTATCAAGGCGGAAATGATATTGCTGTTATCCCCATTTGTCACTGAGGCGAAGCCGTCTGCGCGCTCGATGCCAGCATCGATGAGAACATCCCGGTCAAAACCAACACCAGTCACGATTTTCCCTTGAAATGATGGATTGAGCCGTCGAAACGCCTTGGGATCCTTATCGATAATGGAAACGTCGTGACCCTCGACATAAAGGGCTCCGGCCAACTGTGAGCCAACTCTGCCACAGCCGAGAACTACGATTTTCATTTCGTTCCTCCTTTAGCGGTTGCGGACAATCTTCGCGAAAGCAACTTCCGGAGTTCATCGCTGACAAACATGATAATTGGAAACGTCGACAGCACAACCCATTGCTGCCAACCCAGGCCTGTGGTCTGGAAGACTCTCTGCAGGGGCGGCAGGTAAACAATCAATATAGTCAGCACTATCTCAAACAGGATTCCCCATAGCAGCCACCTGTTTGACCAGAAGCCTACCTTAATGACTGAAACCCGATTGGTCCTGCAGGCGAATGCGGTCCCGACCTGCGTAGCAACGATGCCGGCCCATGTCATTGTGGTCGCCTCCAGGTATAGATGGTCATCAGCGGCTAGGGATTGACCCCAACTCCAGCCACCTGAATACATTACCCAGAAAAAGCCTGCCATCACCAGAGCTGCTTCTATGACTCCGAGGAAAACCCATGCCCGTAACAGCATCGAAACATCCACCAGCTTCTCCTTCCTCGATCTAGGAGGCCTCTTCAGTATGTCCGGCTCAGCTTTCTCTACACCAAGCGCAAGAGCGGGCAGTGTTTCAGTGCCCAGATCGATCGCCAGAATCTGCATCACCGTCAGTGGCAGCGGCACATCAAAAAGCACAAAAGCTACAAACGGTACCACCTCCGGAGTCAGATGCGCAAAGATGTAGGCCAGGAACTTCTTCATATTATCGTAGACAACCCGTCCCTCTTCGACGGCCCCGACAATACTGGCAAAATTATCATCAGTGAGTACTATCGTCGCCGCCTCTTTGGCGACGTCCGTGCCAGAAATTCCCATGGCAATGCCGATATCGGCGGTCTTAAGCGCGGGCGCATCATTAACACCGTCACCTGTCATGGCGACAATCTCGCCTTTTTCTTTCAACGCCGCCGCGATTCGCATCTTGTGTTCTGGTGATACGCGTGCAAACAGTATGTGAGGTTCCTCGACGACCTCCCTGAGCTGGGCGTCCGGCATCTTCTCGAGGTCGGCGCCATTAACGATGTGGGCCGCTTCGGTACCGAGCAGTCCAATGCGCCGAGCCACGGACTCTGCCGTGAGTCCATAATCACCGGTGATCATGATGACCCTGATGCCGGCATCCTGGCAGTGGCCGATTGCCGCCTCGACTTCGGTCCTAGGCGGATCCATCATTGCCATCAGTCCCATAAATGACAGGTCCTGCTCGATATTTTCTGGAGATATATCGATTCCATCAGGCAACATTCGGAAAGCCATAGCCAGCACCCTGAGGCCACCTCGGGCCAGATCGTCATTCTGGTCGATGATTATTTGCCGCTGCTCGTCGGAAAGACCGATCTCTATCCCATTCATAAGGATTCGGGAGCATAAAGAGAGAATTTCTTTGGGAGCTCCCTTTACGTAAGCAATGTACGGAAAAGCCGCTTTATTGCCAGGCTCCACGGCACCGGAATTCGCGAAACTTTCAATGTGGTGGATCACGGTCATGCGTTTACGCTTCGAATCAAATGGAAGCTCGCTGACTCGTGGGTTAGCCTTGAGGGCATCGGCCCAGTCGTAACCCCACTTGCCGGCGGCAACAAGTAACGCCGCCTCCGTGGGATCACCGACGATTCCCCAACGAGTATGTTCTCCTTCTGGTTTTATCAGGCGAGCGTTATTGCAAAGAGCGGCTATTTGAGCCAAGGGCTCGAGTTTTGCGGACGCATCTTTATCAATTGGCGCATTGTCAATTGTGAATTCTCCTTTAGGTTTATAACCGACCCCACTGACATCTATCAATCTGCCGCTCGCCCACAAATGGCGAACCGTCATTTCATTCTGAGTCAAAGTTCCCGTTTTGTCCGTGCAAATGACCGTCGTACTTCCTAGCGTTTCGACTCCCGAAAGACGCTTGACCAGAGCGTGCCTGTGTACCATTCGCTTGACTGCCATCGCCAATGAGAGAGTCACTGTCGGCAGTAGTCCTTCAGGAACATTGGCGACCAGCATGCCGATTGCAAAAATAGCAGCGGTTCCCAAACTTAAAGGAGTAAACAGGGCTGCGACACCAAATAGCGCGGTGCCCATGACGATGGCTACGCCAGCGATAATCAGGGCTACGCGGTTAACATCTTTTTGCAGCGGGCTCAGCTCGACCTTGACAGTCTGTGTCAGTGCGGCAATCTTGCCAAACTCGGTATTCATACCTGTGGCAAAAACGACCGCCCTGGCAGTCCCCAGGGCAACACTTGTTCCCGCAAGCACAAGGTTGGGTATCTCGCTCGTGGTGAGTCCTTCTCCGGTAACGGGTTGTGCCATCTTGCGGACAGGCTCGGATTCACCAGTGAGTACGGCAGCGTTGACCCTTAGATTACTTTCCTCGATCAGTCGCGAATCGGCGGAGATATTATCACCTTCCTGGAGAACCATCATGTCACCGGGAACCAGTTCCTGGGCCAGAACTTCCGTGATTTCCCCTCCCCGGATGACACGGGCTCGAGCAGGTAAAATCCGTTTCAAGGCCTCAACCGCTTTTTCCGCTTGATATTCCTGCCAGAAGCTGAAGATGGCATTAATAAAAATGACCGCGATGATCGCCCACCCCAGTTCAGGCAAACCAGCGATGAACGCCAAGATTCCCGCCACCCACAGCAGTAATGCGAATGTATGATAGAAGTTGGAAGCTAGGCGAAGTACGAGGGGAGTCTTCTTGGCCTCGGTTATCTCGTTGAGGCCATAATGTTCCAACCGTGAAGTCGCTTCTTCCGGCGCCAATCCGCCAGCTCCGGTTTTGAGCTCACTTAACAGGTCCTGGTTGGAGAGCTGATGATAATCCATCGCGGCTCCGAGCCTCACGATCAGACGGGATTCGAGGTTGACGAGCTAGTGTTCGCAATTATTTCCTGTTTACCTGCGGCCGAAACAGTTTTGAAAAAATTAAACAGCCCGCTGTCGCGAACCGTTTACCTATTAAATACAACCGCACGACCGCGTCAGCGGTCCGGGTATCTATGTTGGCTATCTACCTATCCACTTCGGTCCAGGTGGTATCGCGTGTCACAGTCCAAGCGAAGAAAGGTGGATCTCCGACCATTTGCGTGTCCATCTTGAAAGTGAAGTTGCCGATGTTCGTCAGTCCCTTGGACCAGATATAACCGGTGAAGATACCGTTGCCGCTCCCGTCGGATCTCGCCTGACCATCGGGGCAATAGATTACGCCTTGCATATCTCCTATGGCCGATCCGGTAAGCTTAACACTGCCATTCTTTACGACCACCAAAGCCTTACCGGTTGTATACGTAGGTTGATTTGGCCATTCAAATTTGAGATCCACCTCGTTCGAATTGGGAGTGCCTGACGGATATTCGATATATATGACCACGTCCCCCGCGCGATTAGGCAGATCATTCTGCTGGATCGTTATGTTGCCACTAGCACTGCCGTTGTAATAGCCAGACGCTTTTGCGGCAGATTTCAAAATAGCCAACTGGCTGGCAGTGAGGCCGCTGGTGCTAAACGTATTGTTGAGCTCAGCTGCGGAAAAAGTATTGCCGGTAGGCCCGCGACTATCCCTGTCATTGACGTAATTCGACGCCCAGTAACTACTGGGTCCCCCGGAAGAGGTAAATATCTGCGTATTGCCGCCGTTTGATTTTGCATATATTGACCCTGTTGACCTGACGCCGGCGCCGCCGCCATAGATCTGGTCTGTTCCCGAAATCGTCAATTTCTCACGGCCATAGAAATTGCCCCGCACATAAATACTTTGATCGGAGATAACAGGGCTACCGTTCATGTTGACATCTCCGTCGATGAAGAATGTCAGGGGGTAATTGCTAGGCTCCAGCTGCACGCGCTGTTGCAGTTTTCGATAACCTTGGGAAGACTGGCCCTCGGCCGTAATCAACAAATAAGCAGGGCTAATATTGGACAGGTTCAACCCACAGCCCGCACAATGATTGCCATTCTGGTCGACTTCGTCGACCGACACTGTGTAGTTCTGGTTCCCAATTGACATCACTATCGGGTTTGTAGGCGTCTGTCTCATGGTTGGATCAGGATCCATAAGATAGCCGAATCCATCCGGGCTCTGGTCGGCCCGTTGGCGAGTCAATTGATATTCAGTTCCTGCATAGTTGAGGATGTTCATTACGTTCTCAATCCCACCTTCAGCGTACGAAAAAGCCTGACCGCCAGCGTAATCAGCTGCGGACATCTTGCCCTCCCGGCTGGCAACGAAGTACATTCCTGCGCCCATCATCATAAGAATGGCAGCAAGAAAGATGACCGTGATAAGAGCCACGCCGTCTTCATCATGCCAATTGATCTTTTCCATTTTCGCTGATTTCATTTCGAGTTTCATTTGTTTAAATAACACGGTTTCTTAGCCAAGCTTGGTCGGTAAAGGTCTGGTCATTCTCATTTCCAGCACGCATTGCCAGACTAATGTCGACCCTCGCGATCTTCGAGGCCGGCGATGTACTGCAGGCTACCAGTTCACTCCAGTTTATGACCCCGTTCCCGTCGGCATCGCATTTGTAATCGTTACCGTAATAACTGAATTGCATGCTCTGTACATCGCTTACCAGGGTCAATTGCACATCGGGAGCGGATGTGGTGCTACGCCAGATGAGACCGGGAGCTCCATTATCACCAGGAGTAAAACCGTAAGTAATGACCTCCGCCCCTGTGCCGAAATCCACCGAGAAGGATATTTGGTTAATCTGCGCCGCCGTCACAATAGAAGCCTGGCGTATTTCACGGGTCATACGATTTAAACCCGTCCGGGCATTGTCGGTCATATCGGCGGAATTCTTGCCTGTCTGCCAATGGCTACTGGCCCCCCAAAGGAAGGTGAACATTCCCGCCATGATCACTGAGAAGATCAAAATCGAAACCAACATCTCGACCAGCGTAAATCCATGTTCTTCGGTGCCCAGATTCGAATTTGGATCAAAGAAATACCGTAATTTTTCTGAGACATCAAGCATTTTGCACCAATGAGATGTCGTATGCTCCGACCCAAATCTGCTGCAGCCCTTGCTGCGACACCAACGTAATCGCATTATTGGCGTTTTTCCAATTGACCTCCTGACCGTATTTGCCTGAAATTTTTACCAAGGCATCGATGTTAATCGTCGTGTGTGTTCCGTCAGGTTTTACGTACATTGCATTATTGATGTCTGCAGCTGTGAAGCTGTGCCATTCCGTTATAAGCTCCTGTTGCAACGCATAATTGGGATTTGAAAGACTGATGTTTTGTATGGGATTCGATGGGCTGATGCTATAAAGGTCATAACAGGCGTCGCCGCCGCTGGTGGAAGTGCACCCAGTCTTGTTCGGGTTGAACATCCCCAAAGTGCCCTGGTACGTTAATGAATTGCTGGCATTTCCAGGAGATCCTCCCGCCTGACTGTGGGCCTGGCTTTGAAAGTCGCGGAGAAATATCAGTCCTTGCGTCGCGGAAGGAGTTGACGATGCCGCTGGCCAATTTTGCAGAGGAAGAATATTGATCTGCTTGTACGCGAAATTGGCTCGAGCCTCGGTACTGCCGTTTGCCTGATAGATCTCAGCCTCGATATCTTCGCCGTCATCGCCAGTGCCTGCTCCATTCACCGTCACAGTCGGATTGATGAAGTCCCATTGCCGGTAATTATTAAGGGTTTGCGTAGGAGTATCCCCCACCTGGCTTAACCTCAGGGTCAATGAGCCGACATTCGCTTCACCCTCAGCCTCGACCTGATATCCGTTATTTTCACTTTGGGCTTCGGCCTGCGCCTTGCTGTTGCCGATCGCGGGTTGCGGCCATATGCCGGATGGCTCAGTGTTGATCGGGCCTACACTCTTTTGCTCTGCCGGAGGTGCTGAAACCGAAACATCAGCCCCGGTGTACGTACTTCCTCCGACAACCGAAACGTCCCCACCTGTAGCCGAGGCCAGACCGGAAATAGGACAACTGTAATTTGCTGAGGCGTGAGCATCACCGAACTTTCCGCTTACAAAGGAAGTATACGGATCGGCTGTCCCCGTACTGGCGTTCATAATTCCGCCGATCACATTCACATGGCTGTCAGAAGAGTCCGAGCAACCCCCGTTCTCTCCAGAATTGCCTGATCCCAGTGGAGACTGCGCAGTCGCCGAGATGAGTGACTCTAACGTATAGGAGCTGGGACCAGCCCGATCCGTCCACGAGGCTGTTACCTTGACCTGCACAAGGCCGCTTGGCGGTATGTCATTGCCGGTTGATTTGGAATTGTAGTTAATCGGCGGGACAACGACATTGCGGTTATAGTCTACAAACCATGTTTCTACAGTCAGTACAATTCCGTGGGAATCTGGTGGCGAAACTTTAGTGTAGTGGGCTGCGCTGCCAGAAAAATATTGTCCGCTCCATCCCTGGTAATCTGTTGTTGTATTTAAATTTACATTAGGATAGTAGCGGTCGAGCAGATCGAAGTCAGAGGTTGTTCCCACATCGGGATTGGTGCTATAGGGAACAAAATATGTTCTGGATCGCATTTCTTCCATCTGTGCCTGGGCAGCGTCTTTTCCCATCGTAGAAATGCGCGCGTGCACATTGGCGACCAGCCCCGTGGTCAATGATCCCGCAATACCCGAAGAGACAACGAGGAATATCATCATGGCCACCATCAATTCGATCAGGGTAAGGCCTTCCTCATTCATCAGTCTCAATCTTTTTTTTCTTCGCATTCGCTTCCCTTTGTCGCTGTTATTACTGAATGCTTCTATCTTCGAGCACATCAACTAAGTGACACTGACACTTACTGTTTCACCCTCCACCTTAAGGGATTTGATTTTTCCATAGCGACTCGATGTAATCACGAGACGTCCGCTCTCACAGGTTCCGCGTGCATAAAATTCCATATATGCATCTCCATTAAAAGATGGAGGAGTCGACGAACTGAATTCGACTCCTGATAATTTCTGAGGGTCACGAACATTCACCCAGTCGGTGCCTTGGCGACGCTGTAATGTGTAAGTTGTGAGGCCGGGATCGCTGAAATCAATCCTGTAAGTATTTCCTGTAGCGACGGCGAGAGATTCAGCTTCCCGCATTTGAGAAGTTAATTCGGTGGCGGCTGTGTCGAGTGATTCTCCGGCAAGATAGTAGGAAAAAGCTCCGGCCGACATGGCCATTAGAATGCTCATTAGCGTGAGCGTAAGAGCGAGCTCGATGATGGTAAAGCCCGATTCGTCAGAATGACGCGAATCGTTCCTGCAAGAATGATGTATCTGTTTCCAGATACGCAAGAATGCCCGATAGGAGCGGATCGCTCCAAGGGGCAAACCGTCAACGCAAAGTCGCTTAACAAACACCTGCATCAGTCCCTTCTTATTATGTATCGGAGCCTATTTTGCGTTTCTGGACCCCCCTCGACTCATCCAATGCAGCTCAGACTATCTGCTACCTTTTCCAATTACTGCAGCACCAAAAAGAAGCCCTCCGGAGAGGGCTTCTCATCAAACTTCTAGAGATTTGCAGATCGGTGAGCTGCCAGACGCTGATTTATCAGTTTCTCACGAAGTTGTATTTAACGGCAGTGAAGTTGGTTCCACCGTTCCAGCTCCACCAGTCGGCCGGCAGCCTGCTATTGGTAAGATATGCGCCATCATAGCTCAGGAATTGATTGGTTGTATTGCCATTTCCCTCGTCAGAATGATGCTCATCATATTTAGAGTCGCAGTAGCGGCTGCCATAATGATGATCTTCATCACCGTGATCATGGTGATCGGTTCTACCTACTCCATTGGCCGCAAAAGTGGTAGCGCCATTTACGATTATTGATCCATACATGATCAGATTGCCATTGACCTGCAAGGAGCTGGTACCGTTCTGTCCGCTAAGATATATAAGTGCTCCATTACCAACCTTGCCGACCTCCACCTCCTTCTGCAACGAAACAAGACCTTCGCCCGAAAGAATGGCTATGCCATTTTTCGGCTGCAAATCAATTCCCGGCCCGATCAAGTCCAGTTCAGAAATGCCAGTGTTGCTGCCCGGAACACCGGCCACCATGATCGTGGATGTTAACGAGGGCGAAGTGCAGGTACCGTTTATTTGCATTTTGACGTTACTTTGGGAGGATGTGAACTTTACAACATCGTAGCTTCCATATCTGCTCTGAAAATTATCGGCTGAGATGCTGAACGTGTTGGATTTATTGCCTCGGGTCCAGCCTGCAGGAGCACCACTTGATGGAAAGTTCACTGTAGTCACAGACGAACCTGTGAACGCATCGAAATTAACCGTAGGGAAGACAATTGTGTTTCCCCTGGCCGGCTGCGTTCCTGAAGGCTTGTTTCCTGTAAAGGAACTTGTCCAATTTACCGGATCCGTGAGCCCTTGCCGCGGGGTGAAGGTTACAAATCCCGGGTTTTCGTTATGATCGTCATAGTGGTGATTGCCATGATCGTCATCCCAGTGATTGCCATTATCTCCATTAGATAAGGAGTTAATGGTCATGTTGCCGTTGACATTTACCTTTCCGGTGACGGTAATATTGGCGCCGCAACTTCCATTGTCGTCGTGTTCGTCACTCTCTCCACAATCATCGTCATCGTCCCCTCCCCTCCCTTGAGCAGTGAAGGTCGTGTTGGATAGATTTGAGGGTGTTCCGGTGAAAAGAGCATAGTCGAAGTTGCTTGCATACTTTACAGAAACCCGAACCGTGCTTGTGAACGGTGTTTGCGCGTCGTCTGTACCCTGGGCTGTTATCAGAACATTGCCCGGTACATTCGGGTCGGCCTTGGTCCAAACTGAGTAGCTACCGACGCGCACATCATTGCCGTCCGTCAGTGGTTTACTGTCAAAAAGCAGTACACCGTCTCCAAGTGTGCTCGCGGGGGGGATTACGCCTCCGTTATAAACTGAATCAAAATTACTGAGGGTTACTTGAATGGCCTCATCGATTCCGGCCTCAGCGACACTTTCAGCTTCTGTCAGTTGACGATCATGAGCTACGGTCTTATCTCTATTTATGGCAATCGAGACGACGAGCGCTCCTATGATCATCATGACCATGACGACTCCCAGGGCAACTATCAATGCGGCCCCCGCCTCACTGCTAAGAATTTTCCGAATGTTTTCAATCATCTTTTCCATTAGCTTCTCCTTAATAATTTCTCATATTTATTCTTACAGAGGCGTTTACCGGATCTTTTATTACATGGCCTTCACTGACCGTGATTCGAAAGTTGACCTGGATCGATCTAACATCTCTCGGTGTTTGAACACTCTGACCGTTAAAAATTGGTTGAGCGCCATCGCCTTTGTAGAAAGTAAATATTGGCCCGTTGTTAAGTCTTTCAACAGTTGTATATTGGTCGTTTACATTTGGTTTGACATTGATTAATTGCTTGTCAGAGCTGAGAATGGTTGGTGGTATCGCTGGCCTAGTGTTGGTAATAATTTTTACAAGTGTCGGGCCATGAGCTCCGGGAGGAGTTGCGTAATAGTAAGTAACCCAGTTTCCCTGCTGGGTTGGTACAGAAATCAGATCGTTCTGGAATATGGGATATTGATTCGTGGCGGCATCGAGGCGTTTGGATTCCCCGATTATTTTTTCCATATCGTACTGGGCTTGGCGAACATCTTGCTGGGCACGAAAATCTGAATCTATTTTTTGCTGCGTATCCATCGCCATGATCACCATCTTGGTGATGCCGGTCAGAGCTATGCTCATCAGCACAGTCACTACCAATAATTCGACAAGGCTCGTGCCAGCGGACGAACTTGTTTTGATAAATTTTTTCATCGGATCAGGGCGACATCGTTGTAGGGCCGATTTGAGTTGTTAACGATACCGATGAGCCGGGAGCCGGGATCGTCCAGGAGACAGTAATAATCACCTTTTTGGTAAACGTTTGGGTCCCCCCGTACTGATCTGGACTCTTTCGGATATCGCGTGTGACAGTGTAGTTAAAATTCTGGAAAGATTGCTGTTCCGGACCAGGAGATATGCCTGTATAACCGGTTTCCGGCTTTATCTGACCTTGATAACCAGACGGTGCATTTGTGAACGAGTAAGGTGCTCCCGCCAAACCGATAGCGTTGAAGGTAAGACTCTTAATCTTGTCCCTCTCACTTTCGGCGATTTCTCTCGCATGGCTGCGGGCTTTGTCCATCGTTGATTCTCTTAGAGCGCCGGTAAGAATTGCCGCAAGCGGAATCATCGCAACCACTAAGAGAAAAAGCGCTAGAAGTGTCTCAATCAATGTGAAGCCGCTATTGGCCTTGAGACCTCGAGTCCCTATCTTTTCGTCCCTCATTTTTCCCCTCTTGCGGTTAGAGGAAGAACCTCATCAATCCGCTTGCATGCCCTATTGGAGCGGCTTAGGTTGCCGGCGTTCCGGCCGCCAGATGCCATATCTATCGGAAAAGACGGGGGAAAAATTGAGGGCGGAAATATATTGGAGGAAAGCACTGGATCGTGGTGGGATAAAACAAGGTAAATTCGGTATCTAATTTAAGGATATGTGCCTAATTGGGGATTTGGATTACCATTACCGCTGTCCGAGCAAAAGACCACCGCGAGATTACCATTGTCGAGGGCTTCCATGCAGAAAGCAGTACTGCTCGCCTCGATTAAAATATCGATATTCGCGGACTGGTTATGGCCACGCGCCTTCAAGTCGTCAACCGAACCCGAATATGTCATCTTTTCGACGTAATAAGTAAATTCGACGATTGCCGCGCAAAAAGAATCGCCTCTGATATTAGTATCATGTGCTTTTTTACCGCTGACGGAGATACACGGCAAAGGCGATAGCGACCAAGATGGCGATGATGACCACTTGAGCTCGATCAGCGTGAAGCCGGACGGGCTGCAGGCGAACTTTCCTAGTGCATCATACCCTTGGCAAACTTTGCTTCCGATCTTTGATAAGTTCCGCCTCACTTGTTGAAGAGAAGCTCACAGTAAACAGCACGCTTTCTCCGTTCCAAGTGCGTCAATATACTAGGCACCTTGAGGGCAAGAAACCCACCACAGCATCAACAATCGTTATTGTGTAATATCCATTCCTTTTATCCAACGATAAGGCGGGCTCTGAGCCCGCCTTATCGTTTTCTGCATATACAAGCATCGTGGACATCGATGGATGCTTAAGGACATGCATGTGCCTGCGGATCGCCGTTGGCGCTGTTGAAGCTCCAGGTTTTGCCTGGATTGCTGGAATGGACTGCTTCCATGCAGTATCCGGTTGCATCTCCGCTTACGATTGTGGTGGTTACATTTGCGGAGGGATTGAAACCCTGTCCCGCCGCCCCGACGAGGGGAGCTATCCCCTGCGCGGGAGTAACATAGGTAGAGTTACTTGTATAATAGCTCTCCTGAGCCACGGCCGCGTTACGCAAATCGCTCTGTACATTTGCATCCCAGCCCTTTTGCCGCTGGCTAAGATACATAGGAATGGCGATCGCTGCCAGGATGGCGATGATAATGATAACCACCAACAGCTCGATCAGCGTAAAACCACCTTCACTTCTCACCTGCATCCGTTTCTTGATTGCTGTAATCATATGAGCACCTCCTTTCTTGTCATCTTTTATATTTCTTTGCCAGCCCACAAAAAAAGATCTGTGGCTGGCAGGCAAACCACAGATCCATATATCTTGAACCCCTGGTGGCAGCTCAGCCGACCAAGTGACCTTGGTCCTGTAGCTTTGCGCCCCACCCTTACGAGTGGTTTGCCTTTTTCACCTTCACCCCTATACTACCCAAGTGCCCTTTTCCTAGACAATCTTCCACCGGGATGTAAAGTGAAATCGGGCCTTTAATCGGCACAAGCAGATTAAAGCTTTAAAAAATCTTCGTGTTCAAAACTGCCTTCAGGCGATCCAGGGCTTTTGCTGATTCTCTCGATATTTTTCTTTGCGTCAGACCGAGTTCCCGAGCTACCTCCGCTTGGGTAAGATCTTTGTAAAAGAGCAGATAGACCAGTTTTTTTTGAAATACACTTAAAGCATCCAAAGCCTCTTCCAGAGCAATCCGATCTTCGATAGGCAATGAAAAAGATTCGTAGTGGTTAGAATATACGACGCTTGCGTCTGGCCCGGATTGTAGCCTTTCACGTGTCACTGGATCGTCAACACTATGCAAACCAATGTTGGCGAAGGCACGCATAATCTCCAGGATTCCCTGTTCGGAGATGTTTACTGCTTCAGAAAGCTCACTCAATGAAGGTGGGCGTTTTAGTTTTCTTGTAAGTTCGATGGACACCTCTTCTATGCGTCTCTCACTCTTGCGGAGCCATCGCGGTTGTCGCATCAATACGCTATCCCTCAGATGATGGCGAATCTCTCCATCAACGATTGCAGTTGCATAACTTGAAAAACCGGCGCCGTGGGATCTGTCATATCGTTGAACAGCCTTTATCAATCCCAGATTCGCGACCTGCAAGAGGTCCTCATAAGGGTCAGGAAAATATGAAAAGCGCTTAAGCACGGCGTGTAGCAATCCTTGATTGCTGGAAACAATCCTTTCCAGGATCTCGGGATTTCTCGTCTCTTGATATTGCTCGACCAGTTCCTCATTGCATCGCTCAATTTTGCACGAACGGGGAAATTGTACGACATCAGCGCGCCGTCGTTCCGATGTTTCTGCTACCTTATTGCTTTTGTGGGCGGCGCTGCTTTTCATTTCATTTACCAATTCACTATGTGTGATTAAAGGAGCAAATCAGCTATTTTACGACCGACATGAGGTTGAAGATCGGCAGATACAGGGAAATCACGATCACGCCAACCAGACCGCCGACTCCCATCATCATTATCGGCTCCAGGATCGACGTCAGAGACTTTACTGAGGCATTGACCTCATCCTCATAGAAGTCTGCAATCTTGTTCAACATGGTATCGACTGCGCCGGTTTCTTCTCCGACCGCGATCATCTGTGTGACCATCGGAGGGAACACTGAGGTCTTTGTAAGCGGTTCCGACATCGGCCGCCCCTCTTTGACCTCTCTTTTCACATTCGCCATCGCTTTGGAAACGACGGTATTTCCTGCCGTTTCACCAGTTATCTCGATAGCCTGCAGGATGGGCACTCCACTTGAAACCAGAGTGCTTAGCGTCCGGGAAAACCGGGCCATTGACAACTTGAGAATGATATCGCCTATGCCCATAGGTAAGCGCAGTTTCGCTCGATCCCAAGCGGCGGTTCCTTGTGGTGTTTTCTTTAGCCTTATAAGCCCGTAAATCGCCCCAAAAATGGCTGCGAAGACAAAGATACCCCAGACGCTTCGTAGGGTGTCGCTAATCGTTACCATAATCCGGGTAAGGAGCGGCAGCTGGCTGCCCATGTCTGAATACATCTTGGAAAATATCGGAATGATGAAAAGCATCATCGCCATCATGACCAACACTGCAAATGCAGCAATTAATAACGGATAGACCATCGCCGATTTCACCATGCGCCGAAGACTGTCTTCAGCCTCCAATTGGCTTGCAACCCGATTCAAGGTCTCATCAAGAATACCACCGGCTTCGCCAGCGCGAACCATGCTCACATAGAGCCGGCTGAAAACCTTTGGGTGTTTTTCGAGTGAGTCCGAAAGTGCGCTTCCACTCTCGACGTCAGTTCTGATCTCACTTATTACCTGCTGGAGCTTCTGATTCTGGGTCTGATTCTCAAGTATATAGAGAGCACGCAATAAAGCTAAACCCGAGTTGATCATTGTGGCGAACTGACGTGAAAATACAGTGATATTCTTCGACTTGATGCGTCTGGCGTCGTTCAGCATGCTGCTAAAAGAAGTACCGGCACTCTTTTCGTCTATACCGACGACCGTGTAGCCCTTGTTTCTGAGATCGGCCAGGACAGCGGCACGGCTCTCGCCTTCCACTTCACCTTTTGCCGGCACTCCCCGTACATCTCTGACTTTGTAAACAAATGTGCTCATGATGTCCTACCTACATTGTTATCGTGATGTATCATAGATCGTCCTTTAGGCAACTTTGCCAAGAATCAGTCGTTCAAGTTCTTCCGGATTGCTGGATCTGCGTATGGCCAGCTCCTTGGTGATCTTGCCCCTTCTCACCAGTTCGGCCAGGGAGCTGTCCATAGTCTGCATACCGAACCTGGCTCCAGTCTGCATGACAGAATATATCTGGTGGGTCTTGGCTTCCCTTATCAGATTCCTTACAGCCGGAGTTGGTATCAGAACCTCGCAAGCCGGGATTCGCCCCTGGCCATCCACCGTGGGCAGAAGCTGTTGCGTGCACACTCCCATCAGGGTCGCAGCTAACTGGACACGAATCTGCCCCTGCTGATGAGGCGGGAACACATCGATAATGCGATCGATTGTCTGAGGGGCATCCTGCGTATGAAGCGTCGCAAAGACGAGATGGCCTGTTTCTGCTGCAGTTAAAGCGGTCTGCATTGTTTCAGTATCACGCATCTCACCGACCAGAATAACGTCAGGGTCCTGTCTGAGCACCGATTTAAGAGCACGATTGAAAGACTTGGTGTCAGTCCCGACTTCTCGCTGATTCACAATAGATTTTCCGTGACGATGAAGAAATTCAATCGGATCCTCAATTGTCATGATGTGCTCTTCACGAGTGAAGTTGATCTCTTGAATCACGGCCGCCAAGGTTGTGGATTTGCCCGAGCCGGTGGGACCGGTAACAACAACAAATCCCCTCGGCTTGCCAGCCATTTTATGAACGGCTGTCGGCAGCATTAGCTCATCGATGTCTTTTATATGGGCTGGTATCAAACGAAAGGCTGCGCCGAGGCTGTTACGCTGAAAATAGGCATTGACGCGAAAACGCGCCCGTCCTGGCACTGAATAGGAGAAGTCGATCTCCCATTCATTTTCAATCCGTTGCCGTTGATCTTGTGAAAGAATGCTATAGATGAGATCTCTGGTGTCGTTACTGGTCAGACGGGGATAGTCAAGCCTGATGAGTTTACCCGATACCCTGATTACTGGTGGAGACCCAACCGTCAGGTGCAAGTCTGATGCGTTACGTTCCAGGACTTCGACAAGTATGTCGACCAAGTCCATATTCAGTCCCCCCTCTTTGAATCGTTCGGTCTAGATAATAACCCGAGCGATTTCCTCCATTGACGTTACGCCCCTAATAACTTTGTCTAAGCCATCTTCGCGAAGCGACAGCATACCTTCCGCCTGGGCCACTCTTGAGATTTCATCGGCACTTTTTCTTTCCACCGTTAACCGCTCGATTGCTTCGCTGACAATCATGACTTCATATATACCAAGCCGGCCCTTGTAACCGGTGTTGTTGCATCGGGGACAGCCGCCAGGCTTATACAGAGTGATGTCCTTGCCCATGACTTCCTGTGGAAACCCGTTTTGACCAAGTGCTTCATCCGTTGGTTTATACGGTTCCTTGCAGTTGGGGCACAACTTGCGGGCCAAGCGCTGAGCCAAAACGCATTCAATCGCAGATGCGGTCAGAAACGGCTCGATACCCATTTCCGTCAGTCGTGTAAGAGCTCCAGGAGCATCGTTGGTATGCAGCGTGCTAAGCACGAGATGGCCAGTCAGAGCAGCTTCGATGGCGATCTGTGCTGTCTCCTTGTCCCGGATCTCACCGACCATAACGATGTCCGGGTCAGACCGCAGGATGGCTCGAAGGCCAGAGGCGAACGTTAGACCCGCCTTCATATTGATCTGGGTCTGATTAATGCCGGACAGCCTGTATTCCACAGGGTCCTCCACCGTGATAATGTTTTTTTCCTTTGAATTCAATACGTTCAGGGTCGCGTAAAGTGTCGTTGATTTGCCGCTTCCGGTCGGTCCCGTTACCAGGATGGCGCCGTATGGCTTCCTGAATGAGACTTCAAACCGCTTGAGAGCTCTTTCGGAGAAACCGAGATCGGTAAGGTTGAGCATAATGCTGCTCTTGTCCAGCAGACGCAGGACTATCTTTTCGCCGTAAACAGTCGGCATCGAGGCGACACGGATATCGATAGGCTTGCCGCCAACTGTGAGTCCGATTCGGCCGTCCTGGGGTATGCGGCGTTCAGCGATGTCAATGTCGGCCATGACTTTGATGCGAGACAATACCCCGGCCTGCATACGCTTGGGAATCGACATGACTTCGTGCAGAACACCGTCGATCCTGAATCTGACGACAAGTTCCTTGTCCTGCGGCTCGAAATGGAGATCGCTGGCGCCATCGTCGACACCCTGGCTTATACATCCATTTACCAGTTTTACGATCGGCGCTTCGGAAGCGACATCGCGGATATCGGCTTCCATGGTGGTGTCGGCGCCAAAAGCCGCCTCGTCATCAGATTCTTCGGTGACCGAATCACCCATTCGGTGGACCTTTGAAATCTGATTGAATACATCTTCAGCCGACGAAATCGCGGGCTTGATATCGTAACCCGTCATCATGCGAAGATCGTCAATGGCGAAAACATTGGTCGGATCAACCATGGCAACGAGAAGGGTGTTTTCATCAAGGAACTTGATAGGGATAGCCCCGTAGCGCCGAGCCAGCTTTTCGGGTATCATCGTCGCGGCGAGCGAATCGATGTCGAATTCGTCGAGGGAGATGCTGTCGACGCCCAGACGCTCGGCAAGCGCGAGATTAAGTTGGTCCTGGTTGAGAACTCCATCTTCAACCAGGATCTCGCCAAGGCGTTTGGGGGTATCCTTCTGTTTTTCGAGAACGGCTTGGAGCTGTTCTCGGGAGATTAGACCTTTTCCTACCAGGATTTCGCCGATAGGCTGCAGCTTCTTGCGAGTCTGCCTCGATGTCAGTTCGCTAGGGTTCAATAGCTTCCCTCATAACATCAATGGGGGGATCGACACCGGTCCACAAGTGGATAGCTGCTGCTCCTTGATGGAGTAGCATGCCTAGTCCGCCCATTGTGCTTGCCCCTTTGCCTCGCGCCGCTAGCAGGAGGGGGGTCTCCTGTGACTGCGTGTACACGATGTCGCAGACGACGTGATCTTTCGTTAACTTATCGACCGCCAAAGGTGGCATCTTTAGGTCGCCTTTAAGTCCTATAGATGTCGCGTTTATAACGATTCTGCTGCTAATCACCAGGTCTTCGTTTGCGTCTTCCAGTGAGCGAAGCTCGAGAAGCAGTGAGGGAAAATTGCGCTGGAGAAGACCGGCGAGCTCTTCGGCATGGTCGCGAGAACGATTGATTATAGCTAGTTGCTTAATGCCCATTTCCGCCAGGGCAACCGCAATCGAACGCGCGGCGCCGCCGGCACCGATCAAAAGCGCAGATGATTTTCTTAGCTCTTTGTTTGTCACCTCCTCAAGAGATTTTATGAAGCCGATTCCGTCGGTATTGTGGCCTATGAGATGGCCATCCTGGAGAACAATGGTATTGATCGCACCGGTGATGACCGCTTCCCCTTCAAGCCGGTCGACGAGTTCAGCGGCTCTGACCTTGTGAGGAATGGTCACGTTCGCGCCCAGAAAGCCCATAGCCCTAAGACCGCGGACTGCATCAGGAAGATCTTCGGGTTTAACCTCGAGGGGAACGTAGCGAATATCGAGACCAAGGGCATCGAAAGCGGAGTTCTGCATTCGCGGAGAAAGACTGTGAGTGACAGGAAATCCGAGGATTCCGATTAATTTCGTCTCGCCGGTAATATCCAATTCGACCTCCCAAACATACGCTGAACTTTTAAGCGGCAGAGTCTAGGATGAATCCTAACGCATAGCAACGAAAATGCGGAGCCTCTGAAGGATGCGGAAAATAGTGATACTGAGGACTTGCCGCCACGAAACGGCCGGCAGAACGGAAAATCAGGTTTTGAAAACGAAGACCAGTAACGCTGTGTTGATAAAAAACGCGGTGGCCACAACTGTTGTGACGCGGGTGAGATTTTTTTCGATGACGCTCGTGCCGCTGAAGGTCTCACTCATGCCGCCACCAAAGATACCCGAGACACCGCCTTTTCCGGAATGAAGAAGGATCAGAACGACCAAGGCAACTGAAAGGGCTGTTTGAATGCCTATAAATATGTATGACATGAGAAAATCCGTTTTCGGTTTCTTGATGAATCAATCAGATGATAGCGGGCTAAACGTTGGTAAGCAAGGGGATTATGGCTCGAAGGCGGCCGAATTCCGCTAGAGATTCTCGACGATGCATCTGCCGGTCATCTCGGCAGGAATGGGAATATCCAGAAATCTCAACACCGTGGGAGCAACATCACCCAGGGCGCAGCCCTCAGAAAGGGCTATGTCTTTGTTGGTCACGATTATTGGAACCAGATCAGATGTGTGCGCAGTATCGGGGCCGTCGTCTTCATCAAGCATACGCTCTGCATTTCCATGATCCGAAGTTATCAGGCAGACGCCGTTGTTTTTCTGAACCTCGGCAACAACCCGGCCCACACATTCATCGACAACTTCGACCGCTTCTACGGCCGCGGCCAGAACGCCGGTGTGACCGACCATGTCACAATTGGCAAAATTGACGACGACGAAGTCAAAATGTTCGTGGTCGAGTAGATCGCAGAGCGCGTCTGTCACAGGACGGGCGCTCATCTCCGGTTTTTTATCGTAGGTCGAAACATCGGTGGGAGAAGGTATCAATTTGCGCGTCTCGCCGGGATAAGTCGTTTCAATTCCTCCGTTGAAGAAAAAGGTCACATGCGCATATTTTTCCGTCTCGGCTATGTGCAGCTGGGTCTTTCCTGAAATTGACAGGACTGCAGCCAGGACATTTTTTAATTCCTCTGGAGGGAAAGCTATGGGAGTTGGAAAAGTTGCGTCGTATTCGGTCATGCTGACGAAATAGGGAATCGGGGGATCGAAGCCCCGATCGAAACCGTCGAAGTCCCTATAGATGAGGGCGCGGGAAAGTTCGCGAGCTCGATCAGGCCGAAAATTGAAAAATATGACGCTGTCTCCGTTTTGTATGCGCGAACCGGCGTCGTTGTCTACCACTGTAGGGATGACGAACTCGTCGGTGACATCAGCTGCGTATGAACCCCTGACGACCTGCAGCGCGTCCGGCTGGTGCGGAGCGTCACCGCGGACCATAGCGTCGTAAGCGAGTTTTACCCGATCCCATCTATGATCGCGATCCATCGCATAATAACGCCCGGCGATTGTGGCGATTCGGCCGAGGCCTTCTGCCTGAGTGAATCTTAAGATCTCATCGACGTAGCCGATGCCGCTTTGCGGTGGCACGTCACGGCCGTCGAGAAAAAGATGCAGGAACACGCGGTCGCATTTATTTATGGCAGCCAGTTTGATAAGCGCTTTGAGATGCCCCATGTCGCTGTGGACACCGCCGTCGGAGAGCAGGCCCAGCAGATGCACGGCGCCTCCGCCCTGGAGCGCCCGGGAGAATGCCTTGTCCAGCTCTGGATTTTTTAAGAAGGAGCCGTCTTCGATGGACTTGTTGATGCGGGTGAGGTCCTGGTACACACGGCGACCGGCCCCGAGATTGAGATGGCCGACTTCGGAGTTGCCCATCTGTCCGGGTGGCAGGCCGACCGCATCCCCGGAAGCCTTCAGGGTCGTGTGAGGATACTTCTCAAAAAGGCCGTCCAGGTTTGGTGTGTTCGCCAGAGTGACAGCGTTCCCGGGACCCGCGGCAGCAATACCCCAGCCATCGAGCACCATGAGGCAGACCATTTTTGCGTTTTCATCCTGCAACTGGTGTGCCTACTGGAAGTTTACGATTCGGGCAAAATCGGCTGCAGCCAGACTGGCTCCGCCAACGAGGGCGCCGTCAATATCTTGCTCGGCCATAAGCTCGTCGATATTCCCAGGCTTCACGCTTCCTCCGTACAGTATCCTCACCTGTTGGGCGCCATCGCCGAATCGCCGCGTCAGGATTCCACGAATGAAGCTGCTTGTTTCCTGAGCCATCTGCGGGGTCGCGGTCTTGCCGGTGCCGATGGCCCAGATCGGTTCGTAAGCGACTACTATGGAAGGGATCTGGGCGACGTCGATGCCTGCAAGGCCATTGATTAGTTGGCCTTCGAGCTTTGCCTCGGTATTTCCAGCGTCCCGCTCTTCGTCGGTCTCGCCGCAACACAGAATCGGACGGAACCCGTTTTCCAGAGCCACGGCAACCTTGCGCGCCAGATCGCCATCGTTCTCGTTGTAGTATTCGCGGCGTTCGGAGTGCCCAAGGACGACATCGTCGATGCCGATCTCTTTGAGCATCGCTGGAGATATCTCGCCCGTGTAGGCGCCTTCGGCTTCAAAATGCATGTTCTGGGCTGCAACCCTGACATTGCTGGCCGATGTAAGCCGGCGAACCTCTGCCAGTGAGGTGAAGGAAGGGCAAAGCACTATCTCGACGCCCGAAGCATCGGCCACCAGCCCCAGAAATTCGTCTACATAGGCTGCTGATTCGGCCATTGTCTTGTACATTTTCCAGTTACCCGCGATAATCGGCGTCCGGTCGCTCATCAAGGTCCCTCCCAGGGTCTTCTCAGAATTGACAAGGTAAATAGGCCGTAGCGATCGAAACGCGGCAGAATAAGTCGCTGGATGCTTTAATCGCCCGAACGGCATTTCATTATTTATAAGGGTCGGGCAAAAAGCAACCGGCGGAACCTGAATCCGGCAACTCTCGAGATATTATGAGAGAAGAACTGTGCGGGATGAGGGGAGAACTGTTCAATACGTGTATGCTAAAATGAATCATTCAATGATCAGGAGGATGCCTGAATGCCTGATGAAGTAATAATCTATACCAAACCCGGATGCCCATATTGCGCCGCTGCGAAGGAAGACTTCAAGGAGAAGGGCATTAAGTACACTGAGTATGACGTCAAATCCGATCCGGCTATAAGGGAAAAGGCGATTGCCCTGGCAGGCCTCGCGGCCGTTCCGGTCATCATCATGGACGGCGAGGTCACTGTCGGATTCGGCGGCAGCTGAGGCTGTTAAAGCGTCCGGCGGTCGCCGGACCAGAAATCAGATTCTGAGACTCTCTATGACTTTCCGCAAAATATTCATGCGCGCGTTGCTGCCGGCGTTGATCGCTATCTTTGCCGGCGCGGTCCTCGGCGGCTGTGGCGAATCGGGAGCATCTTCATCCAGTACGAGTGCAAACGGCAGCTCGAGCTCAAAAGCCGCACCGGATTTTTCTGTCCGGACTTTGACCGGCGATACGGTTTCCTCTTCCAGCTTTGATGGCAAGCCCCTGGTGCTGAACTTCGCAGCTTCATGGTGCGGCCCCTGCGAGCTGGAAGCTCCGGTCCTGGAAAGTATGTATGAGAAATATAAAGACCGGGTCAACTTCTTCGGGATTGCAGTGAGGGATCAGGAAGATGATCAGCGCGCATTTGCACAGAAGCATGGGCTGACATTTCCTATCGGCCTGGATCCTGATAGCAAGATCCTCTACAACTATCAGAAAGCTGGCAAGGTCAACTTAAGTGGCATCCCCACGACTTTCTTCATCGACAAGGATGGCAACATCGCGGCTTTCTTCATAGGCCCCCTTTCGGAAGCCACGTTCGACCAGCGCGTGGCGAGCATCCTCAAGTAGGAACGGATCTCATCTTGTTGCGGCCGAAGTCTCGATAAGGATTTGGCCCGGCGCCGCGGACAGCTTCAGAGGTTCAGCCTGACAATACGGGGAAGATTGCGAAGCTTCTGCTTGTAATCGAAGCCGTAGCCCACGAAAAATTCGTCCGGAACCTGGAAGCCCTGATATTTCACCGGCAAGTCCGCGAGGCGGCGGTATGGGCGGTCCAGCAGAGTCGCGATCTCCAGCGTCGCCGGGTTGCGCAACCACAGGTTCTGGACGATATAGTTGAGCGTCAGTCCTGTATCGATGACATCCTCCACGATCAGCAGGTCTCTTCCTTCTATATCCTGGTCGAGGTCCTTGAGGAAGCGAACGCGCCTGACATCGCCGCCTTCACGCTGATCCTTCCTGTAGCTTGAGATTGCGATGAAATCGATCGTCACCGGAATAGTGACCTCGCGTACCAGGTCGGCCAGAAAAAAGATGGCGCCCTTGAGGATGGAGAGCAACAGCGGTTCCCGGCCGGCGTAATCTTCGGAGATTTGGCGGGCGATCTGCCTGACCCGTTCTTCTATGGCGTATTCATCCAGGTAGGTCTCGCCGATCAGGTTCCGGAAATCAGGCGCTTCGCTCACTTTCACCTCTCCCTATGTCTGCGGCTTACCGGGCGCCTGGCGGCGACTGACCGGTTTATTCCTGCGATAGGTTTTATTCCTGCGACAGGTCGTACTTGTGCGCAAGCTTGAGAAAATCCTTCTTGTAAAAGAGCTTGATGTTGATCTCCGGGAAACGTTCCCTCACTTTGCGGATCTTCATGTTCTTCTTGGTCACATGAGCCTGCTTCATCGTTGTCAGCTCAACGAACATGTCCTGCTCGGGAAGATAGAAATCAGGCGTGAAGGCTTCGACGACTTTGCCCTGCTCGTCACGCTCGAGGACGAATGTGCGGGGTTCGTACATCCAGGGGATGCGATAATAGTCAAGAATTTTGGCACATTCCTCTTCGCTGCGGTTGGCGAATTGAGGAGGAGTGTCCCCCATATAGGAAGTGAACTTGGTTTCTTTGCCGCTCATCCTTGAAAACTATACCAGAGGGCGAAACATGCACTCAAGGAGGAAAAGGCCCCTTTAGTTTGACCGGCCGCGCGCGGCTGTGTTAATTTCGGTTGCTATGAGTTTCTCAATTCCTCCTCTGCCCCGGTCCAGCAGGATCAATTCGTCCGGCAATCTCGAGGTCGCTGGCTGCGACGTCGTGGAGCTGACGAAAGAATTCGGCACGCCATTATTCATATATGACGAGGAGCAGATCCGGGAGAGCTGCCGGAAGTACCGCCAGGCGTTCTCCGCCCGTATCGAGGATTTCGACATCGTCTATGCCAGCAAGGCATTTTCCTGTATCGCCCTATGCCAGCTGATCGGCCAGGAAGGCCTGTCGCTGGACGTGGCGTCCGGCGGCGAGCTTCATACGGCACTGAAAGCCTGGTTCCCCCCGGAGAATATATATCTTCACGGAAACGCCAATTCCCTGGAAGAGCTGGAGAGGGCGGTGCGCAACGAGGTGGGGCGGGTCGTGATCGACTCCCTGGACGAGCTGACAGCGCTCGACCGGATCGCCGGCGAACAGGGAAGGCGTCAGCGGGTGCTTTTGAGGATAACGCCGGGTATCGAGGCACACACACATGATTTTATCCAGACTGGGAAGCTCGATTCCAAATTTGGCTTCTGCCTGGCCGACGGCGTAGCTGAGGAGGCTGTGGCTACGGCGATGGCTGCCGGGAACCTCGAACCGGAAGGTCTGCACAGCCACATCGGCTCCCAGATCTTCTCACTGGAACCTTTTGCCAGGGCTATCGCAGTGATGGCCGACTTCGCCGCGCGTTGCGCCGAACAATATGGTTTTGAATGCCGTCTGCTCGATGTCGGGGGCGGCCTTGGCGTCGCCTATACCGGCGAGGACGAACCCGCAAGCGCAGATGCGCTTGCCGAGACCATAGTCAACAGCGTGCACGCCGAATTCGGCCGGGTGGGCTTGCCGGTGCCGCGTCTAGCCGTCGAGCCCGGCCGCTCGATCGTCGCCAACGCCGGCCTTACCGCCTACACGATCGAGGCAGTCAAGACTATTCCCGGAATAAAGACATATGTCGCCGTCAGCGGCGGCATGTCAGATAATCTAAGGCCCATGCTTTACGGCGCCCAATACGAGGCGCTGATAGCAAGCCGTCCCCAGGCTGAGCCGACGATTACCGCAGCGGTAGCAGGCAAGCACTGCGAATCAGGGGATATCATCATCCGCGAGGCCGGCCTGGCCGACCCCCAACCCGGGGAGATCCTGGTTACGCCAGGTACTGGGGCCTATGGATATTCCATGGCCAGCAATTATAACGGGCAGCCGCGCCCGGCTGTGATTTTCGTTAAAGACCAGCAAGCGCGGGTAATAATCAGAAGAGAAAGCTACGAGGACCTGGTGCGACTCCACGAACGATTGGAATAATCGTGTGACCTGGAAGCATTACAGTCTCGAGCAGTCAGCTGCCCGATTTGATGAATCAGAAGATCTGACCATCGGCGTTGAGGAAGAATTTCAGATCCTCGATGCCGATAGCCTTGAACTGGTGAACCGCTTCGAGGAACTTTATGAAGCGGCAAGAATGAAACTCGGCCCCTTTGTCAGCGGCGAGCTGATCGCCTCGGAGATCGAGGTCCGTACCGGCAAACACAAGTTTCTGGCCGGGGCGGAGGCCGACCTGAAAGACAAGCGCTCCGGACTGCTGGAAGCCGCACAAGAAGCCGGGCTTGCCCTCGGCGCTTCCGGAACTCATCCTTTTTCCAGCTGGACAAATACGCGTATCCTGAACACTCCCCACTACCGCGCCGTCGAAGAAAGCCTGAAATATTGTGCCTGGCGCAACCTGTCTTTTGGCATGCATGCCCATATAGGCGTGCGCGGACACGAGCGGATGATCGATGTGTTCAATTCCCTGCGTGGTTTCATGCCGCATCTGCTGGCGCTTTCAGCCAATTCGCCGTTTGCTGAAGGTTATTACACTTATCTGCACTCGACTCGCGCCCAGATATTCACGAGGTCATTCCCGCGATGCAACGTTCCCGGCGCTTTCAACGGCTGGAAAGATTACGCCAGTCTCATCGAGATGTATTTCCAGACCGGTTCGATCACTGAACCGACGCAGGTCTGGTGGAGCCTTAGGCCCCATCCGCTGCTGGGAACGATCGAGGTGCGAATCTGCGATTGCCAGAGCGAGGCAGCTGACACTATGGCGATCGCGGCGCTTGCCATCGCTCTTGTGGCCCAGCTGTGCGAAGACTACGACAACGGCATGAAGCTGCCCGTGCAGTCGGTGAACCAGTTAGAGGAAAACCTCTGGCGGGCAACACGTTATGGACTCGCCGGCAAGCTCATCGACTTCACCCGCCTGAAGGAAGCTCCCACTACAGAGACAATCCTGACGCTGATCGAATACACGGCCGGCGTTCACTCACGCCTGGGGCTCACAGACTACATCGCGCGCGTTCCGGCGATACTGGAGGAAGGCAACGGAGCCCAGAAACAAATCCGGGTGTACGAGCAGACCGGCGACGTCAAATCGGTGAACGCAGATGCCGTGTCCCGCAGTCGTTTCAAGAACGGGTTGAACGAAATGCGCAAGGCAACCGTGAAAGGCCGGAAAAAGACAGGCTAATCTCTTTGAGGTTCTGGACCGACCAGGGAGTTCATGGGAACACAGAGGGTCGGCTATTTAAATAATGTGTCACTGGGTGAGGCGCTCGGTCACTGGCGGGGCGAACTGTCAAAACGGGGAATCCTGGATCCATTGCCGGCCGAGACCATCGCGGTCGACGAAAGCCGCGGCCGCGTAACCGCCGAACCGATCTTCGCAAAGCTTTCCTCGCCTCATTGCCACTGTTCGGCGATGGACGGATACGCCGTCCGCTTCAAGGAAACCTTGGAAGCTTCTGAGGAAAGGCCGCTCCGACTGGTTCTGGGCAGGGATGCAATCGAGATCAATACCGGCGGCCCCGTACCCGAGGGCTGTAATTCAGTCATCACGATCGAGGACGTCGACCAGGTGTCCGCCAAGGAGATTGAGATAACCGAGCCGGTGACGCCCTGGCAGCATATCCGCACGGTTGGAGAGGACATCGTTGCCACGGAGTTGATCCTGCCCGACAATTACGTGATCGATCCGGCGGGAGTCGCGGCGCTGCTGGCTGGAGGCCTGGTTGAGCTGCCCGTGCGCAGTCAACCCATCATTGCAGTTATTCCCACCGGTTCGGAGCTGGTGCAACCGGGTTCTCCCGGGCGGGCCGGCACAGGGGAAACGCTGCTAAATGGAGAAAAGTTTACCTGGTTGCAGGACGCCGGCATAATCGAGACCAATTCAAGGTTGCTCGCCGGGATGGCGTCTGAATGGGGAGCTTTGGCCATGAGGGGCGAAATCGTCGAAGACGATTTCGCCCAGATCGAGTCGGCAATCAGGGAAGCGGCCTGCTACAGCGATGCCATCATCGTCAGTGCCGGCTCCGCGGCTGGCGGCACCGACTACACCGTGCGGGCGATCGAGGCGCTTGGCGAGATCCTGGTGCGAGGAGTGCGCATCCAGCCAGGCAAGCCGGTCATCCTGGGAATTATTGACAACAAACCGGTGCTTGGCGTTCCCGGAAATCCGGCTTCAGCCGCGATGGCGATGGATCTTTTCGCCAAGCCGGTAATATTCGGCATGCAAGGCCTTCGTACACCTGCACGCGAGAAGGTTGAGGCAACCATACCGAGAAAGATCACTTCCTCAAAAAGCGGCGATGAATTCATTCGGGTCCAGATCGGCAAGCAGGCCGGCCACTTGGTGGCGGCTCCGATCGAGAGGAGCTCGGGGGCGATGATATCTCTGGCGATAGCTGATGGAATCTTGCACATTCCTGAAAATAGCGAAGGCTTCAACCCCGGGACCCTGGCCGAAATAGAGTTACTAAAAAGACTGGACCGACTGGAAGATACTATTATTGCTGTGGGGCGTCACGATATGACGCTGGACGTGATCGCCAGCGATCTTAGAAAAAAGAATCCGCAACTGACTCTGGCATCAGTCAACACCGGCAGCATGGGCGGTCTTATGTCCCTGAAACGCGGTGAAGCCCATCTGGCGGGCATCCGCCTTCTGGATGAGGACAGCGGCGAATACAATATGAGTCAAGTAAAACGATATCTTCCCGGACGGAAAATCTCGTTGGTCAATATCGCATTGACGGAGAAAGGCTTGATGGTTCAGAAGGAAAATCCAAAGAACGTCAGGGGCATTGAAGATCTGACCAGAAATGAAGTCATCTTCATCAATCGCCCGAGAGGGACCGGGACCAGAACGCTTCTCGACTACAAGCTGCGGCTCAAGGGAGTCTCAACTGAGGATATAGCTGGATATGAACGCGAGGAGGATTCCCAAATGGCGGTGGCGGCAGCAATAGCTGACGGAGTCGCCGATGCGGGTATGGGCTGCCCGGCGGCGGCTTCGGCGCTGGGGCTTGATTTTATTCCGGTGGCAAGCGAACGTTACGATCTTGCCATTCCTGAGGAATACCTCGAGAATCGCGGTGTGCGGGCAATAATTGAGATTATTGGAAGTGATGCCTTTCGCGAGAAGATTCTCGCTCTCGATGGCTACGATACTTCACTCTCCGGCGAAGTCCTTGGACGATGCTGACAGATGGTCCCCGGAAACAAACCTGACGGTCAACTCCTGCGGCGGGCTGCCGGCTGCCTTGCCGGAGTAGCCGTGGGTGATGCGCTTGGCGGGCCTCTGGAAGGCTATGACACGGAGCAGATAGCCACCCAATTCGTGCAACTGAAAGAGATGATGGGTGGCGGCTACAAAGGGCTGGCCCCTGGTGACACCAGCGACGACACAGCCCACACCAGGATCATGGCCGAGAGCATTGCGGCCTGCGGACGTCTCAATCCATCCGATCTGGCACAGCGCCTGGCTGACTGGTACCGGTATGACGGCTTTGGCATCGGCCATCATACGGAAAGTGTGCTATTGCGAATCTCCGAGGGTGAGGACTGGGAACAGGCCTCGCTCGAAGTGCAGGCTGCCAATCCTGAAAGCGCCGGTAACGGTTCGCTCATGCGCTGCTCCCCCGTGGCTCTTCTTCGGCATAATGAACCGGAGCTGCTCATCGAGGAGAGCCGCCTGAGCTCACGAGTCACGCATCCGCATTCTTTCTGCCAGTGGTCGTGCGTATTTGCAGACCTGCTGCTCGCCAGGCTTTTGACTGGAGAAGATCCATCTGCTGCTTTTGACGCCGTATTCGCCTACTGTTCGGATCGCAAGGACTTTCCTCTTACGGTTCTGGAGCGTGCAAACCGTGCCCGATCACCACGCGCCGGCGAGAGCCTCAACCCCAGCGGTTACGTCCTCGACAGTCTCGAGTGCGCGCTGTGGGCCTTCTTGAATCATCGCAGCTTTGAACAGACCCTTGTCGCGGCCGTCAACCTCGGCGGTGATGCCGATACCATCGGCTCGATTGCCGGCGCCCTTGCCGGAACCGCTTACGGCCTTCATGCGATCCCGGGAAGGTGGCTGGTCCATGTTTCCGGATGGCCGCAGCTCCAGGATCTCGCGTCTGAAATCATCAAGCTTGCTTGAGCAATCGCCAGAGGCTTATTTAGGTCGCTCCCACCCTTAATTCCTATCGTTTTTCTGATATTTACATATCTTTTTTTATCAAAGGAATATGTTGATCGGCGTGGAATGACTGGCCGAAGGGCGTGTGCCTGTTTCACCCCCTTCATCCCTTATACCCGGCGGAAGGCCCTCCTTTTTGAGGGTCTTTCGCTTTCAGGGAACAGTTCTTCCACTCCCTGAAGCAGTTCTGCTTTCTGAATAATTTCCTTCCGAAAAAATTTCACTTCCCGAAAAAGATCGGGGACGCCATCAAAGCCGGCGTCCCCGCGTTACTTCACATTCTGGTTGCTTCTGTTTTTACATCATGCCGCCGCCGGGAGGCATCATGGGAGCCGGGTTCTCTTCCGGAATCTCAGCCACAACGCACTCGGTGGTCAGTATGTTCTTGGCGATAGAAGCAGCATTCTGCAGCGCCGAACGGGTAACGAGGGCCGGATCGATGATGCCGATCTTGACCAGGTCCTCGTAGGTGTCGGTAGCAACGTTGAGGCCGATACCGGCCTTCTCGCTCTTGACACGGTTGACCACGACCGAGCCCTCAAGCCCGGCGTTGTCGGCCAGCTGGCGGAGCGGTTCCTCCAGCGCGCGGGCGATGATGTTAACGCCCGTGGCTTCGTCACCGGTCGCCTTGACCTTCTGAACCGCGCCGATGACGTTAATCAGAGCCACGCCGCCGCCCGGTACGATGCCCTCTTCCAGAGCCGCGCGGGTAGCGTTGAGCGCGTCTTCGACCCGATGCTTCTTTTCCTTCATCTCGGTCTCGGTCGCGGCACCCACCTTGACTACAGCAACACCACCGGCCAGCTTAGCCAGGCGCTCCTGCAGCTTCTCGCGATCGAAGTCGGAATCCGTTGCCTCGATCTCGGCCTTGATCTGCTTGATGCGGCCCTTGATGTCGGCTGCCTTGCCGGCTCCGTCGACGATGGTGGTGTTCTCTTTCGTAACCACGATCTTGCGTGCTTTACCGAGCATATCAACCGTGGTGTTCTCCAGCTTCAGGCCCAGTTCTTCACTGATGACACTGCCGCCGGTAAGAATGGCGATATCCTCGAGCATGCGCTTGCGCCGCTCACCGAAACCAGGAGCCTTGACGGCCAGGCCGGTGAAGGTGCCGCGCAGCTTGTTGACCACCAGGGTGGCCAGTGCTTCGCCCTCGACGTCTTCGGCGATGATCAGCAATGGACGTCCGCTCTGGATGACCTTCTCCAGCACAGGCAGCAGGTCCTGAACGGCGCCGATCTTCTGGTTCGCCATCAGGATGTAGGGCTCTTCCATGATCGCTTCCATGCGCTCCTGGTCGGTGATCATGTAAGGGGACAGATAACCCTTATCGAACTGCATTCCCTCGGTGAACTCGAGGTCCATGCCGAAGGTCTGACCCTCTTCGACGTTGACCACGCCATCCTTGCCGACCTTCTCGATCGCGTCGGCGATTACGTCGCCGATGATACGGTCGTCCGCGGAGATGGTGGCAACGCGGGCGATATCTTCCTTGCCCGATATCTCCTTGGCCTGCTTCTTGATGGCCTCGACGGCCGCCTCGACAGCCAGCTCGATGCCGCGCTTGAGCGCCATCGGATTGGCGCCAGCGGCGACGTTGCGCAGTCCCTCGCGTACGATCGCCTGCGCCAGCAGCGTTGCGGTTGTGGTTCCGTCACCAGCGACGTCGTTGGTCTTGGTCGCGACCTCGCGCACCAGTTGGGCGCCCTGATTCTCGAAGACGTCAGCGACTTCGATCTCGCGGGCGATGGTCACGCCGTCGTTGGTGATCGTCGGCGCGCCGAATTTCTTGTCGAGGACTACGTAGCGGCCCTTGGGACCGAGGGTTATCTTGACCGCATCGGCCAGGATGTTAACCCCGCGCTCCAAAGCACGCCGCGCTTCTTCATCAAACTTGATCTCTTTTGCCATATCGTTTCACTCCCTTCACTACTTTTTCTTGACAACTTTGGCGAGAATGTCGCTGACCTTCATGATCAGCAGGTCCTCACCCTCGACTTTCACTTCAGTGCCGCCGTACTTGCTGTAGATGACTTCGTCACCCTTTTTGACATCGAGCGGAATGCGTTTGCCATTGTCGTCCATCTTGCCTTCCCCAACAGCGACGATCTTGCCGCGCTGTGGCTTCTCCTGGGCGGTGTCCGGCAGCACGATACCACTGGCAGTCACGTCCTGGGATTCAACAGTCTTGACGATGACACGGTCTTCTAGAGGTTTTAGATTCATAGAAACAACCCTCCTCCATCTGTCGTTTACAAGGGGCTAGTTTATCAATTTCTGGCACTCTCTGTTTAGGAGTGCCAACCGCGCGACATATGATAATAACCGGTCCCATGTTTGTCAAATATATCTCCCAGATATAAAAAAGCGACCTTGCGGTCGCTAAATAGCCTGCAATATTGGCTAATCGACCTCTAAGTATCCTTCTTGTCCCCGGCGGATTCGGAAGCTTTCTCTTCATCCTCGAACACATGGCGAAAACATTGGCTTGCCCCCGGACACCATTCGATGCATGAAGCTACCTCGCGAGGGACCCATATGCCGCAACCCGGGCATTTAGCCTTTGATTCACCCGAAAAAAGCTCTACCTCCTCGCCGCAACGAGAGCACTCTTTAATTGTTATCTCAACTTCACTACCGGGACATTTCATCCTGCTCATCTCCCTAAAGTTCCTTGTTTCCATCCGATGGATTTCCAAACCAGGCCAAATTGCCCGGGCGCAACTCCCACCTGCTTGCACAAGTATTCTTCCCTCCAGATCGCCTGTCAAACGAAACAACCCCGGAATTAGTAATATATGTGATGCAAATCAAATATTTCCGAGCAACTGGAACGAGCCGGCGCCATGACCAATAACCCCAGAATCCATCCGCGAATCAAGACTGTCTCCACGCTCGTCATCGCGGCGCTCATGGCAGCTATCGCGATCCTTGCCCTTGCCGGCTGTGGAGAGAGTCCTGACACATCGGCTCCAGAACGAACCGTTATCGATCGCACCCGGGACTGGCAGGGAGCGCTGCTCTATATCGCCGACGCCAACGGCCCCGTGCCTGAATGGGGCAGCGTGCGAATCTACGACAACGTCAGTGGCTTCGTTGAAAAATCAGTGGAACAGAGCGTCGCGGCTTCACCGGTCGATGTTTACGTTACCCCTGACGGCGGCTCGATGTACGTTGCCGGCTCCGGCAACGGCAGGCTGGATAAATTCCGCTGGGACGGCAATAACTGGATCCGGGCCGGTGTCACCATCGAGACACCCGCCACCAGGATCACATCCATGGCGCCGGGTCCTGACGGCAGACTTTATGTCACCGCAGATGACGGCGGCTCCGCAGGCAAGATCTACGCGGTCAACCTTGGCAGCGACTCGGTTGAGGGTTCTCCCCAGTCGCTTCCGGATCTGGCCGACCTGCGTGGCATCGCCTGGTCGCAGGATAAATCCGTTGTCTACCTGTGCGGGGTCACAGCCAAGGGGTCGGCCCGCCTGATCGCCGCCGCCTGGCCTTCACTGGCAGTCAGGAACCAGGTCGATCTGCAAGGCGCGACAGCAGCCAATCATCCATTGCTATCGGCCGACGGCCTGCTTATATATGTCACCGGCTCAGGTTCCATCTATAGGGTTGATACGTCGTCATTGAGTGTCACCGGCAGCTTCGCTCCCTCGGGAAATCCAGCCACTAATTATTCAGGCAGCGCCCTGAGCGCAGATGGCAGGTCCATGTTTGCGGCCGGCAAATCCGCGGGAGAAGAAAGTACGCTCTATATCCTTGACCTGGCCTCCGGTTCAACCGTGAAGGCAGTAAAACATATCAGTGACACAGCAGGCGGCATCCAGAGAGTGGAGTGATCCGTGCCCGAACTTCCTGAAGTCGAAGTCGCTAAAAAGACGCTTTCGTCTTGCGTCCTGGGCAAGAAGATCAATTCTGTACTGGTCGCCCGCCCTCAGTCCATCCGCACTCCTCTCGAAGAACCCGAGCTTTTCGCCGCCTGGCTGAAAGACCGGACCATGGAGCGGATCGAGCGCCGCGGGAAGGTGCTGTTATTCCACCTGGACGGCGGGCTTTCACTGGTCTTTCATTTCAAACTTGGCGCCGAGGTATTATGCGGCAAAAAAACCATCGAGGAAACGGGCGGCGTCGCCATAGATTTCACCGATGGCACTTCCATGGATTTTTCGAGCTTCGCCTTGAGCGAATTCCATCTTATGAAGACGGCGGAGCTCGACGAATTGGGAATTCTCAAAGCGGGCGCCGACCCCCTCGCCCGCTCCTTCTCTCTCAAGCGTTTCCATGAGTTGCTTCCAGCAAACAAGCAGGTGAAGGCGGCCCTGTGCGACCAGACCCGAATTGTGGGAATCGGCAATGCCTGGGCTGATGAGATCCTCTGGGAGGCCAGGTTAAGTCCGTTTAGACGCGGCGGAGATCTGAGCGAAAAAGAGATCTCGGAGCTCTACGCCAAGGTAAAATCCACCCTGCGGGAAGGAATCAGGCTCGGCGGAGAGTCCGGCTTTATCGACGGCCGCGGCAGGAAGGGCAGATATAAACGAGTCGTACATGGTCATCCGGGCAAGCCCTGCCCCCGGGACGGCCATCCGATAGAGATGGTCAAAAGGGGCCGCACGACATTCTGGTGCCCCCACTGCCAGAAATAAATGGCCCGCGTGCCGCGCCTCGGGCTATAGAAATCCCACCCCCAAAGGGATAGAATTTTTGCTTTGACGCGCCCGGCGACAGCTTTCTCCAGGAGCGGCCGTTCGCTGTGACTTCACAATCCGACCAAAGGAGTTGCACAAATGCCCGCTGCAGACCCTTCCAAAATCAGAAATGTAGCTGTGATCGGCCATCGTGGAACCGGCAAGACCAGCCTTACTGAAGCCATTCTTTTTTCTTCCGGCGCGGTCAACCGGCAGGGAACGGTCGAGCAAGGCACCACGGTGGCAGACCATGAGGAAGATGAGAAAAAAAGGCAGATGTCGATCTCGGCTTCTCTCTGTCATCTGTCCTGGCGCGAACGCAACATAAATCTTTTGGATACTCCCGGCGACCCGAGCTTCCACGCTGATACCATTGCAGCGCTGCGGGTAGTCGAAGGCGCCGTCGTTGCCGTCAATGCCGCCGTTGGCGTCGAGGTGCAGCACGAGCGCCTCTGGAAACATTGTGAGGACAACGGTGTCAGCCGCATGATCTTCGTCAACATGATGGATCGTGAGCGCGCTGATTTTACCGCCGCGGTCGAGCAACTGCAGGAGAGCTTTGGTCAGAGCGCCGTGGCCGCCCAGCTTCCGATCGGCGCCGAGGACAAGTTCGAGGGACTGGTCGACCTGCTCTCGTTGAAGGCCTACCGCTATGACGGCGGCAAGGCTACCGAGGGCGAGATCCCTGCGGATATGGCTGACATGGTCGAAATGTACCGCGACCGGCTGATGGACGCCGTCTCCGAGAACGACGACGCCGTGATGGAGAAGTACCTCGAAGGTGAGGAAATATCAAACGAGGAGCTCTACTCAGCGCTCAAGGCGGGAGTGGCGGCGGGCTCTGTCTTTCCCATCGGTGCGGGCTGCGCCACCAAACTGATTGGCGTCAACCTTTTACTCGACCTGTTAGTGGATGCCATCCCATCGCCGGTAAAACATGGTGCGGCCAAGGCTATAGACACCGCCTCAGGCGAGGAGATCGAACTGGAATGCAAAGCCGACGGCCCGCTTGCGGCCATGGTCTTCAAGACCCTGGCCGATCCTTTTAGCGGCCGCATCAATGTCATGCGGGTGTTTTCCGGCGAGATCTCCAGCGATAGCAACGTTTTCAATCCGGTCAGCAAGACCAGGGAGCATATCGGCAAGCTGCTGCGCCTGCAGGGCAAGGACAACAGCACTATCGATGTTCTGGGCCCCGGCGACATCGGCGCCGTCGCCAAACTCAAGGCAACCAACACCGGTGATTCCCTCTGCGAAGAATCCAAACCAATCACTTTCCCGGCTATGCAGTTCCCGAACCCGGTGATGTCGTTCGCGGTCGAGCCCAAGAGCAAGGGCGATGAGGAAAAGATCGGCACGTCGCTCAAGCGGTTGCAGGAAGAGGACCCCACGCTCGTGGTCAAGCGCGACCCTCAGACCAACGAGCTGATCGTATCCGGCATCAGCCAGGTTCACGTCGAGGTCGTGGTCGAACGCATGAAGCAGCGCTTCGGCGTCGAGGTCGAACTCAAACCGCCGCGGGTCCCCTATCTGGAGACCATCCGCAAAAAGGCGAAGGCCCAGGGCAAGTACAAGAAGCAGACCGGCGGCAGAGGCCAGTACGGCGATGCATGGCTCGAGATCGAGCCGCTTCCCAGCGGCGACGGCTTCGAATTCGTCGACAAGGTCGTTGGCGGCGTCATTCCCCGCGGCTTCATCCCTGCGGTAGAGAAGGGCGTGATCGAGGCCATGAAGGAGGGTGAACTCGCAGGCAGCCCGTTAGTGGACATGCGGGTGACGGTTTATGACGGCTCCCACCACCCTGTTGATTCCTCGGAGATGGCTTTCAAGATAGCCGCATCGATGGGCCTGAAAAAAGCCGTCGCGGCAGCGGGCCCGGTCATCCTCGAGCCGATCATGACGGTGCAGATAACAGTTCCCGAGGAAAACGTCGGCGACATAATCGGCGACATGAACTCCCGGCGGGGCAAGGTGCTGGGTATGGAGCCTAAAGGCAAGATGAACCAGGTCAACGCTGAGGTGCCTCTTTCCGAGATGCTCTCCTACGCTCCGGATCTGCGCTCGATGACTGGCGGCAGAGGCGATTACACCATGGATTTCCTGCGTTACGAAGAAGTTCCGGCCCATATGGCGCAAAAAATCGTCGACCAGATGCAGGCGGAAAAGGTAGAGAAATAGGAGATAATTAGCTTCATTAGCAGGGCTATTCCAAGAAGGGTTTTCAAAAATCGTAATCCGTAGTACAATAATCGTACTTGAAGCGACGGAGGTGCTTTTTTTGAAAGCCAGAGTTCAAAAGACAACTTATGAGAAACCGGCACTTCTCAGGCTCGATAACGTGAAGGACATCACTTTTGAATGTCCTCAGTTCACGTGCAGCATCCCCGTGCCGCCCGGTCCTGGCGTATAGGCAAAATTTTTTTCCAATAAGTATTAAAAAGCGGCCGGTCACCCGGCCGCTTTTTTGTTTCAGTATTATTTCAGGATCCTAGACCGCTTCTACTGAGGATACCTCAGGAATCTCCTCGCGAAGGCGCTGCTCGATTCCCATTTTCAAAGTCATCTGGGACATGGGGCAACTGCCGCATGCACCGGTGAGTTTTACTTTCACAACACCGTCATCAGTGACGTCTAATAGTTCGAGGTCGCCGCCATCCTGCTGGAGTGCGGGCCGAATACGGTCAAGAGCCTGTTCAACTTGCTCACGCAACATCGTTCACCTCCTTATTGGAAGGGACACCCTTAGGATACCCCGCACCATTATGCCAGAAACGCGATTACATTCCCAATGAAGTCGGGCGGTTCAAGCATGTTGATTTCCGTCCGCTGCGATTGTTAGGATTCACTTGTGCGTTCCGCTGGCTGGTACACCTCTCCGCTCCCTTATGACATTGTCAGAAGACTCTCGCGGGAGCTGGGCACGAGTGAAATCACCGCCTCCGTCCTGGCGCGCCGTGGCTATACCCAAACCGTGGACGCCGCCAGATTCCTCGATTCTCTTGGCGAACTTCACGACCCATTCCTGTTTCCTGAGATGGAAGCCGTCTGCGAACGCATCCGCAAAGCAGTCCTGAATGGGGAAAAGATCTGCATTCACGGCGATTATGATGTTGACGGCGTCACGTCGACCGCCCTGCTGGCGGAAGTCCTGCGCAACCTCGGCGCCGAAGTCTCCTGTCACCTGCCCAACCGTTTCACCGAGGGCTATGGCATCGCCCTTAGCGCGATCGAAAGTATCGCGGCCGGCGGCGCCAGCCTATTGATCACTGTCGACTGCGGCATCAGCGCCCGGCAGCAGCTGGAGCACGCCCGGGAACTTGGCATGAAAACGATCGTCATCGACCATCACCGGCCCGTCGAAGGCAACCTGCCTCCGGGTCCGATCATCTCTCCCCTGTTATGTGACTATCCGTTCAAGGAACTGGCAGGAGTCGGTCTCGCCTTCAAGGTGGCCCAGGCGCTGCTGGAGAGACCGGTTCCGGGGGGAGACTCTCCCTCGGAAACGATTGCGGACGCGACGAGCCCCGCAAGCCTCCACCCGGACCTCAGGCGCCTGCTGGACCTGGTTGCTCTCGGCACGATTGCCGATGTAGTGCCGCTGATCGATGAGAACCGCGCCTTGGTAAAACAGGGGCTGGTGCAGCTGTCACGCACCGGCAGGCCGGGGCTGAAGGCGCTCATGCAGGTGGGGCAGGTTGACCCGGCGCACATAAATGCCGGCCTGGTTGCCTTTCGCATGGCTCCCAGGATCAATGCCGCCGGCAGGCTTGATGAGGCTCTGCCGGCGCTGGAGCTGGTTCTGGCTGAAGATGAGAAGACTGCGGACGAGCTTGCCGCCCGGCTTGACGGTTTCAATCGCGAGCGGCAGCGCATCGAAAACAAGATGCTGGCTGAAGCCAGGGCGATGATCGGCAGCTGGCCCGAGGAAAAACAGGGGCAGCGCGGTTATGTGCTAAGCTCTGCCGGCTGGCACGAAGGCGTTATCGGCATCGTCGCTTCGCGGCTGGTGGAATTATATTTCCGGCCGGTGATCATGATCGCCGTTGACGAAGAATCGGGCCGGGGAAAGGGCTCCGGCCGCAGCGTCCCCGATTTCGACCTGCACGGATCATTGCTGGACCTGAGCGGGATGCTCGAAGGCTGCGGCGGACATCGCGCCGCTTGCGGCCTCTCAATCGATGCTGCGTCGATCGAGGAGTTCTCGCAACGTTTTGCCGATTACGCCGGCTCCAGGCTCTCGGAGGAAGAAACCAGGCCCAGCCGGTTCGTGGACGCCCTTGTCTGCGGCAGGGAACTGACGCTGGATCTGGCCCAGGAGCTCTCACGCCTGGAACCCTTCGGACTCGGCAACCCTTCGGTCGAACTGCTGGTCACCGGAGCCAGGATACAAAACGATCGCGCCACCCGTGACGGCCAGCATCTGCAATGCCAGGTAGAGGCCGGCGGCGCCCGGTCGAAGGCGATCGGCTTCGGCCAGGCCTTCATGCAGGAGAAGCTCAAATCCGAACCCGACTGGGACATTGCTTTCCATCTCGAGCGCAATGAGTTCAACGGCTCCATATCACCGCAGCTGCAACTGCGCGAATTCTTTCCGCGAAATGGCAACGCCGAACCTCTTGAGGGTCTTTGTGAATGGCGCTGCGATTTTGATTGTCCCGACCGTATGACCGGCCCCGAGTTTTGGGGCCTGCTCCAAAACGGACTCGATATTCCCGCTCAATGGTTGCCGGGGAGCGCGGGTTCCAGCGGCGGACTAGCGGAGCGCCTGATCGACCGTCGCGACTTCGGCGGCATCACGGCGCAGATCGCACGGCTCATCGCCGGCGGCGAAAGCGTGCTGATGCTCGTCGCCGACGTTGCCAGGCGCCGGCGACTGATAACGCAGGAGCTGCCGGTGGCGGCAGGCCGTCTGCGGCAGGCTTACATGGCCAGTTCGCGTTGCAGCTCAAGGATCCTGAGCGAGCGGCTCCGCCGCCTGCAAAGCGGCGAACCCTCGATGATGCTGGCCGATTTCGCTACCGTCACCGCGAACCCCGAGCTGGCCGGGCATTTCAAACACCTGGCCCTTGTCGATCCCCCCTGGAACCGGCGGGTCTTCGATGACATCACGGCCGCGGCGCCCGAGGCATTCGTACATTTATTCTACTGTAGCGATGAGGTACAATTTACGGGTAAGGTGCTTGAACACGAATATGACCTTAGGGGTCAATCGACAAGAGTCTACAAGCACCTGGAAACGGGAATAAAGTATCCTCTCGACGAAACCACTGAAAGGCTCCTCCTCGCTGGCGGCAAATATCTGCGCCAACCGGTCATGATCGCCAGGTGTATAAGAATTCTCGAGGAGCTTTCACTTGTTTCTGTTGAGGATGGGGCCGATGGGCCGATGATGTCCCTGCTGGCCGCGGAGCGGACCGAGCTTGACCGGTCCGCTGTTTATAAAGCTACACAATCTTTTTACAGGGAGTGTTCGCAATTCTTGAGCAAGTCGCCAAGCGCGAAGATGGTTTAGGCTCCGAAGAGGCAGCACTTCAGGACCTGTTTGCGGCAATAACCGAATACAACCCCGATTTCGACCGGGATCTGATCATGCGCGCCTTCCAATATTCGCGCACTCAGCACGAAGGCCGATTCCGCAAGAGCGGCGAGGACTTCATCTACCATCCCCTGGGGACTGCCCGCATCTGCGCCGACCTCAAGCTCGATAGCGTCACCATAGCGGCGGCGCTGCTGCACGACGTCGTCGAGGACACGCCCACCACCGTGGGCACCATTCGCAGAATGTTCGGCGATGAGGTTGCCGAGCTGGTCGACGGCCTTACCAAGCTGCAAAAGGTCTCGCTGAAAAGTGAGGAAGAGGAGCAGGCGGACAACCTGCGCAAGATGATCGTGGCCATGGCCAAAGACATCCGGGTGATTCTCATCAAGCTGGCCGACCGCACCCACAACATGCGCACTATCTGCTACATGGACAAGCAGAAGCAGATTCAGAAGGCCAAGGAGACCCTCGAGATCTACGCGCCCCTGGCCCACCGCCTTGGAATTTACAGCATCAAGTGGGAACTGGAAGACCTGGCCTTCGCCGCCCTGCATCCACGCAAATATTCTGAACTGCAACAGATGGTGGCCCAGCGCCGCGCCGATCGTGAGACCTATGTGGCGCAGGTGGCCGAATATCTCAAGGTCGAGCTCGAGAAGGTCGGCATCACGGCTGACATCGAAGGCCGCGCCAAACACTTTTATAGCATTTATACGAAGATGGTCAAACGTGGCAAGGAGTTCAACGAGATTTATGACCTCACCGCCATGCGCGTGCTGGTTGACACCGTCAAGGACTGTTACGGCGCTCTGGGCATTATCCATTCTCTCTGGAAGCCTATGCCCGGCCGTTTCAAGGACTACATCGCCATGCCCAAGTTCAACATGTACCGCTCATTGCACACCACCGTGATCGGGCCGCAGGGCAAGCCGCTGGAGATCCAGATCCGCACCGGCAAGATGCACCAGACGGCGGAGTACGGCATCGCGGCGCACTGGCTCTACAAGGAAGCCGGCAAGACCAAGAAAACTAAAGAACAGACCGACGACAAGCTGGCTTGGCTGCGTCAGATGATGGAGTGGCAGAGCGAGACAGAGGATCCCAAGGAATTCATGAAGACCCTCCGGATCGATCTTTTCGAGGAAGAGGTCTACGTATTTACTCCCAAGGGCGAGGTCGTCAGCCTGGCCGCAGACGCGACCCCAGTGGACTTTGCTTACGCCGTTCACACCGACGTCGGTCATCACTGCGTCGGCGCCAAGGTAAACGGGCGCATCGTGCCGCTGCAGCATACCCTGCACAGTGGTGATTTCATCGAGATCCTGACTTCGAAGTCGAGCCAGGGGCCTTCGCGTGACTGGCTGAACTTCGTCAAGACCAGCCGCGCCCGTAACAAGATCCGGCAGTGGTTCAAGAAGGAGCGGCGCCAGGATTCGGAACACATCGGCCGCGAGATGCTGCAGGAGGCCTTGCGACGCAAAGGGCTCGCCAGCCAGAAGATCGTGGCCTCTCCGTCATTCGCGGAGCTGACACGCTCAATGGGATTCCTCAAGGCCGAGGATCTCTACGTCAGCCTCGGCACCGGCAAGACCTCGCCGCAGCAGGTGCTCACCAAGATCACCCAGCAGTTGGAGGGCTCGGGTGAGATACCTTCACTGGTAACGAAATCGACTCTGCCGGCCAGGGAACGCTCCGCCACGGCGCCGCCGAAAGAGCTCGGCATCAGCGTTGACGGCGTCAGCGACGTTGGCGTGCGCCTGGCCAAGTGCTGCAAGCCGCTGCCCGGGGACAAGATCGTCGGCTACATCTCACTCGGCAAGGGCGTCAGCATCCACCGCAAGGATTGTCCCAACGCCAAGGCGCTCAACCTCCGCTCGGGCGAGAGGTTCATCGAGGTCGCCTGGAAGGGCGCGTCGGAGAAGGCATTCCGGGCAGAGTTCCAGGTAGAGGCCATGGACCGCAGCCACCTGCTGGAAGATATTTCACGCACACTTAGCGAGTCGGGGATCAATATCGTCTCGGCGCAACTGAGTACCTCAAACGATCATTTAGTCAAGGACCGTTTCGTGGTTGAGATCGGCGACGCCAAGCTGCTGGACACGGTGCTCGAGACTATCAAGGGCATAGATACTGTATTTGACGCCTACCGCATCACGCCCGGAATCGAAGAGGACTAGAACGGAAGCTGGTGCCGTGCGGCCGCGAGGCGGCTGGACCCCCACGTGCTGCCGCTAAAAGATCTTCCCCGGGTTCAGGATTCCCTTCGGATCGAACGCAAGTTTTATCCCCTTCATCAGCGAGATCGTCTCATCAGACAGGGCGCCTCTCATGAAACGCGACTTCGCCATACCGATGCCGTGTTCGCCAGAAAGCGTGCCGCCGATGTCGAGGGCCGCCTGGAAGATGCCGGCGATGGCCTTTTCGGTTCGCGCCATCATTTCCGGGTCAAGGTCGTCGGTGAGGATATTGGGATGCAGGACTCCGTCCCCGGCATGGCCGAAGACCGCGATCGTGAGATCGCTCTCCTCGCCGACACGGCGCAGGCGCTCCAGCGCTTCAGGGATACTGGTTCGCGGCACGCAGATATCTTCCCCGATCCGGGTGGGCGCCATCCGGGCCAGGGCGGCCGAGATCGAACGCCTCGATTCCCACAATTCTTCTGATTCATCAATATCCGTCGTCGACCGGATAATCCTGCCCCCGTTTGCGGAAGCGGCCTCGCCCACCTGCCGCAGCTGCCCGGCGACTGAATTCTCTTCCCCGTCGACTTCGACCAGCAGGACCGCTGCTGCGCCGTCGGGCAGATAGCCGGGACGATACCGCTCGACACAGGCGATGGTCACGGCGTCCATGATATCGATAGCGGCAGGAGTTGTAGCAAGTGCACAGAGGGTGGCGACCGCAGAGCCGGCAACCGCCAGGTCGTCGAAGGCAAGAACCGCGGTCCCCCGCGCCGCCGGCCTTGCGAGCAGCTTCACGGTTATTTCGGTGACGATAGCCAATGTGCCTTCCGACCCGACCAACATGCCGGTCAGATCGTAGCCGGCGGCGTTGCGGCGTGTCTCGCCGCCAGTCCGGAAGATATCGCCCGAGGCGGTGACAGCCTCCAGGCCGATGATATAATCGCCGGTTACCCCATATTTAATACCGCTGGGACCGCCCGCATTCTCAGCGACGTTGCCGCCCAGGGTGCAGACCCGGGTCGAGCTTGGGTCAGGCGGATAGAATAACCCCGCCGCGGCTACGGCCTTCCTGAAATCCCAGTTTGTGATGCCCGGCTCGGCGATGGCGATCATTTCCGCGGCATCGAGGCGCGTCAACCGGTTCATGCGGCTGAAATGGAGGACGATGCCCCCGTCGGCTGGAACCGATCCGCCTGAGAGGCCGGTGCCGGCGCCACGCGGCACCACCTTTCCGCCTTCATCGCCCACCAGCTTCATGACGGCAGCTATCTCCGCGGTTGAAACGGGACGCACGACGGCTTCGGGCTTGCCCGAAGCCGTCGTGCCGTCATAGCCGTAGCAGATCAGATCCTCAGCAGCCGTGGACACGTGCTCGGCGCCGACGATTTGTTTTAGCTTGCGAATAAAGGTCCGACCGGCCATGGCCAATCCCTTTCAGCAATGAGATTTGTAATTACTGCGTATCCTTTCGGCCAGGATCGCGCTGAAACCTCTGAATCACCAGCATCGCCCACTTGCAAACCAGTGACGGACTCCGATAATTACATCCATCCTTAACCATAGACAAATATGCATATTAGCTGGTCTTTTTCAAGAAGTTCCGTGTATTGCCGACGCTAATAACGAGGGGGCGGCGGCAACTTCCAGAAAATGACGACATCCTGTTTGCAAAACCTATCTTCAGGGAGTACATAACAACAATGATATCCCATAATCGAAAGAGAGCTTTTTTCCGGCAGGCGACGATGTTGTTGCTCGCTTTGTTGTTTATTGGCGCCATGGCTGGAGCTGCTGCGCCGGCGGCGTTCGCTTACGACAGTGAAGAGTTGGCCTTCCTTGGATTGATCAACAACTACCGGGCGCAGAACGGCCTCCCGGGTCTGACCCTTTCACCTTCACTCTCTTATGCTTCCGAAGCCCATAGCGCCGATATGGCCATCCGAAATTATTTCTCTCACACCGGCTCTGACGGCAGCTCTCCGTGGGATCGCATCAGGGCGGCGGGTTACACCTACAACACCTATCTCGGGGAAAACATCGCCGCGGGATTCGCCGACGCCCAGGGCAACTTCGAAGCCTGGCGCAACTCGCCACCACATAATGCGGACATGCTCAACCCTAATTTCAGAGCTATCGGCATCGGCCGTTACTATCAGGCGGGCACAACTTACGGCTGGTACTGGACCACTGATTTCGGCGGCGTCTCTGAAGGAAACAACCCGCCCTCAGCTAGCATCCCCGCCCCTACCGGCAGCTCGAAGGTCAGCGGCACGGTCGAGTTCAGGGCCAATGCCTGGGACGATCTCGGCCTGGCGAAAGTCGATCTTTACATTGATAACAACCTGGTCGCAAGCGACGCTGTGCCACCTTACTCCTATTACTGGGATACGAGCGGTTATGCCAACGGCCCCCACACATTAAGGGCTATCGCAACCGACGTCGGCGGGCTGACCGCCGATACCAGCATCCCCATCACAGTCGACAACTTCACAGCAGCAAGAAACTATTACTTCACCTGGTACGACCAGTCAAGCGGTGACTGGCGTGATTGGGTACTGATGGCAAATCCCGCCGTCGGCAGTGCCCAGTCCCGGGCCGCGGTGGTTGTGGGCGGGATGACTTTTGCCGACCGTGACCTGTCGGTAGGCGCTCCGGCAGAGACACCGACCTTCCCTGGAATCATGGGTGGACCGGTCAAGATCGCTACCACACAGCCCCTAATCACCAGCCAGAGAGTTCTCTACAAGGGCTCTTTCAACGAGATTCCCGCTATCCCTGACACCTCGCTGGAGTCTACCTATTACTTCACCTGGTATGACTCCAACACGGCGACCGGGATGAAGGGCGACTGGATCCTCATCGGCAACCAGGGCAGCGCGACCGCCAACGTCGAGGTCTATATAGGTGGCATCCTCAGGGGAACCTACTCGGTGCCGGCAGGCGGCCGGGTGACCCCGCTGTATCCCAACGTCACCGACGGCCCCGTCAAGGTGGTCTGCACCAATCAGCAGCCGCTCATAGTCAACCAGCGGGTGCTCTTCAAGGATTCGTTCAACGAAGTCTTGGGCGTCCCGGGATCGAAGCTCTCAAACGAATACAACTTCACCTGGTATGACAGCACACCGCAAAACTCCATGCGAGGCAACTGGATCCTCATCGGCAATATGGACACCGGCGCCGCTGACGTCGACGTCTACATCGGCGGCAATCTCATGGGCCACTATTCGGTTCCCGAAGGCGGACGGGTCACGCCTCAATATCCGCAGGTGATGAACGGGCCGGTCAAAGTCGTGTCCACCAATGGCAAGAAACTGATCGTAAGCCAGCGGATACTCTTCAAGGAAAGCTTCGAGGAATTCCAGGGACTGACCAACGCCGATGCAGGCACCGACCTCTGGTTCACCTGGTATGATTCGAAACCGGCAAACGGAATGAACGGCAACTGGGTGCTGGTGGCCAATCAGGGCGGCGTGGTAGCAAACGTCGACGTCTATATCGGCGGGACCCTGATGCAGCACGTCGACCTGCAGCCCGGTGAAAACAAACCGCTTTATTATCCCGGCACCATGGCCGGGCCGGTCAGGGTCGTCTCCACCAATCAGGTCCCCCTGTTCGTAACCCAGCGTGTGATTTACCTCAACAGTTTCAACGAAATCGGCGGCATGCAGCTACAGTAAAAAATGCGAACTCAAGTAATTCGCTCGCGGAAGAGCCGGAAACATGCAAGTGCCACCGCGGTAAATCAGGGACCAATTCGGGTCCCTGATTCTTTTTCAATGTATGACAGCCTCGCCATTTGGAAAAAAACGCTGTGGACGGCGCGAGCGAAGCGGGAAATCGCCGCTTGGTATACGTCAAGGCAAGGAACTGTTAATTGACGGCGAATATCAGGTTAAGGAAAGGTTAAATCTGCAGAAGTGATATGGCTTCGGGAGGCGCGCATTCATAAAATAAGGCAACCGGGAAGTTGGGCGATGATTTAATCAGGAAGGAATTGGTAGCGGGGGCAGGATTTGAACCTGCGACCTTCGGGTTATGAGCCCGACGAGCTACCAGACTGCTCCACCCCGCGCCACCGAGCGTTATTATAGCACAAAGAAATTGCGTTCAACCAGAAAGAGCTATCCATTGCTCCAAAGACATTTTATCCCTCATTTGCAGGGTTTTTTTTCATCCTTTAGGGATCGGTGCAGATTCCGATAGGGATGTGTGACTGTCATGACCAAATCGCCGACTAAAACTTCAAAATTCATGCGACGGCCAGTCGTTCTGGGCGGCATGCTGTTGCTGGTTGCTCTTCTGGTTCCGGTTCATCTAGCCGCTGCCGATCCCGCAGGGAACGATCCATCGGCGCAAGCCCAGCAGCGGGTCCAGTCCATCGAATCGCAACTTGGCGATGTGCGCGCGCAGATGGACTTGCTCAATCGCGATCTGGAACAGGTCGTGGAACGACACAATACCACAAAAGTCCAGCTCGACCAGTTGACCATGGAACTTGCTGACAGCCGTCAGAGCCTCGATAAGGCCCGCGCCCTGCATGACTCCCAGGAAAGGCTGATCTATGACCGCCTGACCGCTGTCTATAAATCTGGCGACATCAGCATGGTTAGCATCCTCTTTAATAGCAGTAGCGTCAGCGATTTTCTCGAGCAGGCCATGTACATCGCCAAGATCAATGAGCAGGACACCAAACTTGAAGAACAGTTCCAGGACAGCGCTGACAAGATTCAGACCATCACCGACGAGATCGACCTGAAGCGTTCACGGCAGTTGCAATTGGAGCAGGACCTGGCAGATCAGCAGGGGCAGGTCGAAGCCAAGATTGCCGAGCGCCAGAACCGTATTGACCAGCTCGATACGCAGGAACGGGATATTCTGGCTGCGGAAGCCGCACGGGTAAAGGCGGAGCAGGACAAGGCGGCTGCAGAGACTGCCGCGATGCTAAAGGACCTCCAGATTACAGATGGCGTTCAGGCTCAGGTTGTCCAGGATGCATTGCAGTATCTGGGCGTCCCTTATGTCTGGGGCGGGGAGAGCCCGTCAGGGTTCGATTGCTCGGGCCTGGTTAAATATGTTTACGGCAAACACGGCGTTTCGCTTCCGCATGCTTCATCAATGCAATTCCAGATGGGTGTGCCGGTGCCGCCGGATCAGCTGCAGCCGGGCGACCTGGTATTCTTCTACGGCGCAACGGCTCCGCAGCATGTGGGCATGTACATCGGTCAGGGAAAATTCATCGAGGCGCCCAACTTCGGTGAGGTAGTGAAGATCTCGACGCTTCGCTTCGACGGCGACTATTCAGGCGCCAGGCGCTACCCCCTCAAACCGCGCACGCCATGATCCTCTGGCCGGCCTGGAGATTACACTTCAACTGCGGTAACATCTGCCCATGGTAATAGCTATTGGAGTCATCGCTGTTGTTGTCGCCTTCATGATCCTGGTCCTTCGCGGGATCGCGCTTGTTCGTAGCGCCATAGGATTCGGAAAGACCGTGAAGATGGTCTCAGCCCATACCCGGCCCGTCATTTCCAGCATGATGACCAAAGTTGACACCGCCCAGCAACATGTCTTTTCAATCACGGGCAACGTCGACAGGTTTCAGCGTAAAACGCCGCTGCTCATGAAATCGATAGCAAGGCTGATGTATATCCTCAAGGCGCTCAGGGATGCATCGGAAAAGATCTCACTGTCCCTGCGCAAGCTGGGATACTAGCCAGCCAGGGAAGGCTTCGCATCCGCGTCCTTCGACGTGACGTAACTTCTGAAGGCAAGAGAAGGATCGCTGGCAAAAAGTCGTTGCGTGTATGGATGAAGCGGTTTCTTTGTCAGCAGCTCCGTAGGCCCCCGCTCGACGATTTCTCCCTGGTACATGACGGCTACTTCTGACACCGTCCGCCTCACCAGCGGCAGGTCATGGGCAATGATCATCAGAGCCATGTTCCGTCTCTTCTGCAATGACAAAAGCAGCGCGGCGACTTTAAGTTTGTTGACAGCATCAAGCGCAGAAGCCGGCTCGTCGCAAATCAGCATCTCGGGATCCAGCGACAGAGCCCGGGCGATAACAAGCCTCTGCAACTCACCACCGCTTAATTCATGCGGATAGCGATTCAATAGTTCCTCCGGCAATCCCACCTCTGAGAGAAGCATGCCCACCCGTGCCGCGGCTTCCCTGCGGCCTTGACCATGGACGAGCAGCGGTTCCATCATTATGTCTTTGACGGCAAGGCGCGGGTCAACTGAGCCGGGGGCGTCCTGCCAGACGAGCTGAACCTTGCGGGCGCAGGCACGGCGGTTCGCCGCCGAATGATCGCGCTCTTTGCCGTCTATGAGGATGCGACCCAGCGTTGGAAATGTTTGGCCGGTGGCGATAGCCGCAAGTGTGCTCTTGCCGGCGCCGCTCTCGCCGACGATCCCGATCGATTCCCCTTTTGAAAGCGAAAGGCTGATATCACTGAGAGCCCGGATGCTCTCATGCGTGCTTCCCCGCGAAGCGGCGTCCGATCCCAGGCGGTCGGCCGATGCCTGTCTCCTGTAGATCTTGGTGACCTGATCGAATTCAATGAGAGGCATGATTGGCTCCTCCCCCGGCTTGATCGTCGTCCCAGGCGGTGATCAGCTCTCGTGTGTACGCATGCTTTGGTTTTACCATCACCTCAGCACAGCTGCCTTGTTCGACGACTTCACCGCCATGGATGACCAGTATCTCGTCGGCGAAACTCGAAACCAGCGCCAGATCGTGGGAAATGAAGACAATCGCCATGCCGGTTGAGAGCCGGCGGGCGTTCAGAAGCGAGATGATCTGAGCCTGCAGGGTGACATCGAGAGAGCTCGTGGGCTCGTCAGCGACCAGCAGCTCCGGTTCTCCTGCCAGAGCTGCGGCCACCATCGAGCGCTGGCAGAGGCCGCCGCTTAGCTGAAAGGCATATGGCGCCACCGCCAGAATCTCTGCGTCCACATTGGTTCCAGCAAGGATGTCGAGAGCAATCCGCCGCGCCTCGGCGCGTTTCACCCCCCGGTTTAGCACCACCGCTTCGGCCACCTGATCAAGAACCTTCATGGAAGGATCCAGTGCTCCCGAGGAGTCCTGAAAGATCATGCCGATGCCGCTGCCACGCACACGGCAGAGCTCATCATCCTCCATGCTCGCAAGATTTTGTCCACGGAAATTGATCTCGCCGCTGACTTCAACGCTCCCCATGTCTAACAGACCCATGAGCGCCAGAGCCAGGCTCGTCTTGCCGGCTCCGGATTCACCGACGATGCCTAACACCATCCCGGGCTTTACTTCAAAGCTGATCCCGCGAAGAACAACGTGGCTACCGGCCCCGCCTTTGCGGGCGATGGTCAGATTTGAAACCTGCAGCAGCCTTTCATCGACGAGGTTCGCAGTTCCTTTTCGCGAGTATTGCCGGTTCATGAGAAGTGCTCCGCGCGGCGCGGATCGAAGCGGGCAGACACCACGTCACCCAAGAGCATGAAAACCAGAACAGTGCAGGTGATGGCCACACCGGGCACGATCACGATCCAGGGCGATTGTTCGAACTGGCCCATTGACTCCGAAAGCATGAGTCCCCAACTGGGATTTGGCCGCTGGACGCCAAGATTGATGAAGCTGAGCCCTGCCTCGGCCAGGACGGCCCCCGCCACCGCCAGCGCACTATAGGATGCGAGCGGCCCCATCGAGTTGGGCAGCACATGGCGAGTAAAGATCCTCCAGTCGCCGGCGCCGAGCACCCGGGCAGCTTTGACAAACCCCTTTTCCCTGACAGAAAGGACCGAGGAGCGGAAAACCCTGGCGAAAACCGGCCAGCCGAAGAATGCTATCGCCATAAAGATGTTGTGCCTTCCGGGTCCGAGCACGGCCATGATAGCGATAGCCCCGAGAATCACCGGAAAAGACAGGAAGATGTCGGCGATGCGCATCAGCAGTGAATCGATGAAGCGGCCGCCGTAAACCGCGGCGGCGCCGAAGGCGATTCCGCCGACCAAAGCAAGTCCAGTGGCGACGACGCCGACAAGCAAAGATGTGCGAGACGCCCAAAGAACTCTCGAAAGCTGATCGCGGCCGTGCAGGTCGGTGCCGAGCAGATGCCCCGATTGAGGCGGTGCGGCGATATGGTCGTAGTCCGGTGTGATGGGATCCTGTAGCGGAAGCAATGGCACGATCAGGGCAATGACTACGATGATGAGGACCAGCATCGGCACAACCAGGGCCAAGGCGCCGTGGCGCCGTCGTGGCCGGTTCAGGCCACGCGGAATGAGAGACGCCCGGGCGGCAGCAAGCTCGGATGAAGAACCCGGCCGGTTAACCAATGATATCTCCTGCCGGAGCCGCTGATCCTTTCGACTGCTCCCGGTCTGCCGGCTTCACGCGCCCGGTCATGCGCACGCGCGGGTCCAGCCAGCCATAGACGAGATCAACAATTGTGTTCAGCACGACAAAGATCATCACCATCACCAAAACGGCGCCGACGACCAGGGGAACATCGCGCTGCTCGGCGGCGAAATAGGTCATACGGCCCATGCCCGGCCAGGAGAAAACGATCTCGGTGATCATGGCGCCGCCCAGCAGCGTCCCCAAGTCGATCGCGAGCAGCGTGGCCACCGGCCCGAAAGAATTGCGCAGGCCGTGGCGGACGATCGCCTGCGTGCGCGTCAGGCCCCTGGCCCGAGCAGCAAGGATATAGGGCTTGCCCATCTCGCCGGCAAGCGCCGAGCGCGAAACCGCCGCTATTATCGCCGTCTGACCGGCGGCCAGGGTTACCGCGGGCAGGATCAGATTCAGGGGGCTCCAGCCGCCGATACCCGAGATCGGCAGGATTCCAAGCCGGCTGGCAAAGATGTATTGAAGTAAAAGACCGAGGAAGAAAGCCGGCAGCGCCAGAAGGAGGGCACCGGTCGCCGCTGACGCCGCCTGCAGACGAGCGGAACGGCGCAGGCTGAGAAAGATCCCCCAGCCGACACCGAAGACGGTCTCGAGAAACAAAGCTGCCAGGGTCAAGTACACGGTCGCCGGAAGATGATCGAGAATCACATCGGAAACCCCGCGTTTGAGTTCATATGAGGTTCCCAGGTCAAAATGCGCCAGCCGGCTCAGATAGATTTCATATTGATCCCAGAGAGGACGGTCAAGCCCCAGTTCGTGGCGCAGGGTATCGAGCGAATCCGGGGTGGCGTGGCTGCCCAGGGCGACCTGGGCAGCGTCGCCGGGCACCATCAAATAGATAACCAGGAAGAGCACCGTGACGGTGCCGATTATCACCACCAGCATCTGCAGCAGGCGGAGAAGAATAAATCGGGTTGTCGGCACGGTAACCCCTCCTGCGTGCGCCGGCTATTGGTTGGACACGGTTATGTCGGTCAGGGCAATGTCTCCCAGAGGCGTCACAGCAAAGTTGGTGACCCTCGGCGCGTACGCCATCGTCTGCATGCCGAAGGTAACAGGCACGGCTGGCCATTCTGCGATTATCTTGCGCTCGGCGTCATTGTAGATGCCCGTGCGCGCGTTCGCATCGGTGTTGGAACGGGCATCGACCAGCAACTGGTCGACGGCCGGATTGTTATATTGGAAAACATTGGTTGCGCCTATGTTCTCGGAAGCAAACAGCGGGAACACATATGAATCGATGTTGGGCGCGTCACCCTGCCAGGGAATCAGGAAGAGGGCAAAGCTGCCGCGGCCCATCTGCTCGCCGAACACCCCGGGGTCGACACCGTTGAGTTCAACAGGAATGCCCACAGTCTTAAGCTGCGACTGGATCGCCTGGGCCGCGTCGGCCGCTGTTCCCGCGCCGGGATAGTTGAGCGTTACCGGTGGAAGACCGCTGCCGCCGGGATATCCGGCGTCGGCCAGAAGGCTCTTGGCTTTTTCCGGGTCGAAGCTGATCGCGAGCGCGCCGTTTTGATGTCCCGGAACAGATGTTGGCACCAAGCCGTCAGCCGGAGCCTCCTGCCCCTGCAGGACCTTGTTGGCGATGGTTTCGCGGTCGATGGCGGCGGCGAACGCCTCGCGCACCTTGACGTTGTCAAAAGGCGGTTTGCTGATATCAAAAGCCATGTAGCGAACCGAATCCGATGATCCCTGGAAGAACTTGACGGAGCTGTCGCTCTTCAGGCTATCCGTCTGCCCCGGGGGAATCTCCCTGACAGCGTCGACATTGCCGGCTTTAAGCTCGGCGATGGCGGTCGCGGGATTGGGAATGATCTTGACCGTGACCGTATCGAGACTGCCGGCGCTGCCGTAATAGTTAGGATTCTTCACCAGGACGACGCTGTCGTCATGCGTCCAGGATTTGACCATAAAGGGGCCGTTGCCGGTCGGCTTCTCAGCGAAACTGACGCTCTTGTCCTCAACCGCTTTCTGCGGCACCGGCGACGCGACGGGGTGGCCGAGCAGGGTCACGAAATCGGCCATGGGACGTTCAAGGGTGACCTTGAGCGTACGGCTGTCGATCGCCTCAACCCCGGTGATGCTCTTGGCTTGGCCGTTGGCGACCGCCGCAGCACCCATGACCGGCATGAAGATCTCCTGAGCCATGGAAGACTGGGTCTCGGGAGTCAGGGCGCGGGTCCAGCTGTAAACGAAATCGTTGGCGGTGACATCGCTGCCGTCGCTGAACTTGACCCCGCCGCGCAGATGGAAGGTGTAGACGGTTGCGTCCTCATTGGTGTCCCAGCTCTCCGCCACCGCAGGCTGAACTTCGCTGGTCTTTGAGTCATAGCGGATCAGACCGTCAAACAGATAGCGGTCGATATTGCCGCCGACCGTTTCTTCCGCGAGGGCGGGATCGAGTGAAGGTGGGTCGCTTGATTCCGCATAGGTGAAAGTTCCACCCTGCGACTGGGAGTCGCCGCAGCCGATCGCTGGAATTGCCACAACGACGATGACAAACAATGCTGCCAGGAACGCAAAACCGGAAAATCTTTTTATGCAATTGCGCACGGTACCCTCCTACCAGTTTTTGATGGTGTGTTCAGGGAATCCAATATTGGAGCGGCCCGCGACCGCATGCGGTCCCTCCCAACCTTGCACTATTTATACGACCGCGTGTCAAATCCTGCTTTTGGAACGCGTTTGGTGCCGTTTGGAGATGGAAGCGTGTGACCAGGGCTAGACATAACTAATACCCGTCCATATGGACGGGGTGACCTATTTATTTCGACACTGCTTTACCAGATTCCTGCTGGAAATTTACATAATGCCGAAGGCCGCACGCCTTGGCCGCGCGCAAAATGCCCTCATGTACTCCGAAGCTGCGGCGAAATTATCGGAGCCCGGCCGGGGATGGCAGGCTCGACTGGTCATCGACCCAGCGATTGTAATGGGTGGAGGCCGGTAGTAAAATTGCCTTTGTTATCACGTTCCTGTCCTAAAAATACAAAAGGTGGCGGCCTTGAGACCGGATATGGCGAAACCGATTGCATGGTTGCACGGATTTCCAGCTCTCCTTGCCGGGCTAATGGTTCAAACCGCCACTGTTTACCTCTCCTGAAGCCCACAGACGTGGACCCCTTTCCCAGCGACGAATCCGTTTCCGCACGTGGCGGAAGCAGCTTCCATAGCTCTCAACTCTACCTTTACCGCTTGTTGCAACTGGCCGCATCACCAGGAGATCCAGGATCCAGCGACGCGCCCCTGTCCTATCCGTCAGTAAAGAAACTCGCGGCAAGACTGGGTGTGTCCAGCAACGAGCGGCTGATCGCCCTGTTCCGTGATTTCGGAATGGGAAGGCTGGAGCTGGAAGTCAGCCGAGACCGCATAATCGTCACGCTTTTTACTTCTTCCGGAGCCAAGGCATCATCGGCGGTGAGCTCTCAGGGATGCGATATGGAGCGAGGGTTGATCGACGGCGCCCTGGAGCTGATCGTCGGCGTGCCCGTCTCCACCGCGGAGACCGACTGCCAGTCCAGGGGCGCGTCGAGCTGCCGATTTGAAGCCGTCGCCGACAGAACCGGCGCCAGCGCCAGGTTCGTGCCGGTGATGCCCGCGATAACAGGTTCCGGTGCTGACGGGGGGATCGCCGGTGCCGGCTTTAGCGGTTTGCCGCACGGTAGCGGTCTGGCGAAAGGCAGCCTGCAGAGCTGGTTCATGGACCTGGTGGCGCGCGAGCTGTCCCGGTCGCGCAGGCACGGGCGGCAGCTCACGTTCATGTACGTCGACCTGGATGACCTGGGAAGGATCAACGATACTCACGGCCGGGCCGCCGGCGACCAGGTGATCAAGGCGGTCGGCGCCGCTCTCAGCCGAGGCTGCAGGACCGAAGATTTTCTCTGGCACCACGGTGAGGACGAGTTCGCCCTGCTCCTGTCCGAAACCGGCGCCGACGGCGCCCATGTTGTAGCCAGGCGGCTGTCCACCCAGGTCCTGGCGGCGGCCGAGTACGTCGACGTGGCCGCAAGGATCTCGGCGAGCATCGGCTTTTCCACATTCCCCGTCCACGCCGAGAGTGTGCACGGGCTTTTTGACAGCGCCCGGTCGGCGGTATACCTGGCCAAGTCGCTGGGCAAAGGCAGGGCGCAAGTGGCACGGCGGACGGAAGGCGACGGCAAGGCGGCAGCAGATGGAGCCGCAGCTCGAATGGCTGAGACCCCTGGAAAAAGCGGAACAGATGAAAGGGCTGGAGCTGGCGAGGCTCGCAGTGAAGTTACCGGTGCGCAGCCAGACCGCCAAGGAAGTGGCGGCAGCGATTCCAGCGCTACGGTGAGAGCGGAGGTTTCTGACCCGACCGCGCTCGAGAAACCCGTGGCATCCGTGGTAATAGCCTCGAGCAGCCCGCTCTTAATGGCGGGTATACGGCATGTTTTCGGCGACGCCGAAGGATTCGAGATCGTGGCCGAAGTCTCCGATGCCGGCCGCCTGCCGCTGGTGGTGTCGGATCAGCGGCCGGATCTCATCTTCGCGGATATGGAGATGGCGACAGATGGCGATTTCGCGGTGCTGAAGCTGATGCAAAAACAGAACCTTCCCTGCAAATTCTCGGCGTTTGCCGCTGACGTGGACCAGGACGTGATCAAGCTGGCCGCCGATTACGCCGTGGACGGGGTGGTCATGCAGGACTCGGCTCCCAAGGAAGTGATGTCGGCGTTGACGCGGATATTCGAGGGCAAGACCGTCCTTCCGGGTGAAGTGCAGGAAGCGATGAAGGAGCTCAACAAGAACCGCCGCCTGCTGGAGGAACTATCCGAACGCGAGATCGAGGTACTGCGGCTGGTGGCGGAAGGCAAGTCGAACGCCCAGATATCCAACGAATTATTCATCACCGTGAACACGGTCCGCTTCCATCTGGCGAACATCTACCAGAAGTTGAGTGTTTCCAACCGCACCGAGGCGGCGAACTATTATCTGCGCCAGGACCTCGGCCCCGACGGACAGACCCGTCTTTTATAGGGTGGCAGCTAGCTACGGGCTGCGGCAGTAGCTCGATCCTGCTTCCCACCCGGGTTCCAGCCCGCGTTGCTTAAAGCCTTGCATTAACCATCCCCACACCAGCTCAAGCTGAGGTCCAGACTCAAGGCGTGATTCACAACGCCGCTCCCCGTGCGGAATAGACCTGCACAACGGCTTTTTTAGTAAAACAAGCTATTGCAGTCCCTTTAGGCTTCAAACCGTCCTTTACCCCATCCCTTTACTATCACTTCATACGTACCAAACCAATTCACCTGCCTTTAGACTCTTGCCACATGTCGCATCAGGACCACATCGGTCGTGGTGGGACGAGCCACTCAAGCTGCGGTGGGAGAGTGGCAATGCGGAGGGCTGAGGGTACCAAACCCTTTCTCAGCCTTGGTTCCTAGGGGTTAAAGCTGGGCGACAGGTAGGAGGTGATCAGCAATGAAAACAAAGATTTTTGGAGCAATTACAGCGCTGGCAATGCTGTTAGCGGCTAGCGGCGGCAGGTGGCACCTCTAAGGCTGCTGCAAAAATAAAGACGAATAACCTTCCAGTCGATACTTAGGGTTGCTATAATGCGACCACTCGGCCGCGCGGGCTGTCCAGGTTTACGGGCTGCGGCGCCACATCATCGACTACTGTAGGGAGGGTACCGATGGCTGACAGCGACCGCACCAGGCAATTCATTCTGGTCGGGATGACCGTTCTTCTGAGCGCAACCGCCGGTGCCCTCTTCTTCTATTTCTCTTCTCAATCATCATGGTCGAGTGACATCATTACTCAGACCGTTATTCTGACATCGATCGCCTGGATGGCTGAGACTCAGTCAGTTCAGTTTTCTAAGCGCGTTTATGTCAGTAGCGCCAATCTTCCCGTCCTTCTTGGCATTTTCTTTCTTGGCCCCGCAGAGAGCGCAATCATTGCTAGCATCAGTATCCTTGCGATCAGCCGAGGAAAACGCTTTCTAAAAGTTGTGTTCATGTTTGCCTCCAGCGCGGTATCAGTAATGCTCGTCGCGGAGCTCTTCGAATTTCTTAAAGCACCATTTGGATACACAATGCCAATCTCGGATATCACGATCGGGTTTGTTGTTACAGGAATTCTAATTGGACTCTTATGGGAGACGACCGATTTTTCATTTACCTCAATAGGTGCCGCCCTCCTTTACAAACAAAAAATAATCACGTTATGGAAGAATAACTTTTTACGTGCTCTTCCCTCCCAACTTCTAATTCTTGGGGTGGGTATTGTTATTGCCGCTGTCTATAGTAAGGCTGGCATTGCTGCAGCCGCTTTGTTCTTTATCCCGATATTCGCTAGCCAGCACGTATATAAGCTGCTAGTGCAACAAAAAGAACTGTTAGCGGAACAGACAAAGCTTTCTGAAGACTTGATGGATATGAACATCGGCTTGGCAGGCGCCTTAATTATGCTGCTGGATAGCAAGGACCACTATACAGCTAGCCATTCCGCTGGTGTAGCCATGTATTGCCGAGACATGGCCCGAATGATGGGCATGTCTGAGGATGAGCAGCGTAGCGCGCACATGGCAGGATTACTGCACGATCTTGGCAAGGTGGGAACTCCTGACTCCGTACTGAGAAAAGAGGGAGAATTAACTGCGAAGGAATGGGAGCAGATTAAGGAACATCCCACAACAGCTGCAGATGTTTTGTCGCAGCTCGCGACACATAAAGAGATTGCAGATATTATCCGGCACCATCAGGAACATTTTGATGGCGGCGGTTATCCAGCCGGCATCAAAGGTAATGAGATTCCTGAGCTGAGTCGGATGCTGGCAGTTGCAGATACTTACCATGCACTGACATCGGACAGACCATATCGTCCAGCTAAGGGACCCTTCGAAGCACTAATAATCCTGAGAAAAGTTGCCGGAACGCAACTCGATCCTAAGTACGTCGAGGTCATGGCTCAGCTGCTTAAAAACGAAGATTTAAGTTATAGGGAGGGAAGCAAGGCCGACTTTCTCAATGAATTCCGAAAAGGCCGGCCTGCCCTTAAGTTGGACGATCTTCGCGCACGCGCAGAAGAAATTTAGATACACCCCAGCCGATCTACTATCTCCCACTCCTCATCTCACTTCCGCTGTTTGGTAGTTCCCCACTCTCACCGTCCCACTGCAGAAGCGTAGATCGGCCTGCCCGAGACCCGATAACCGCTGGGCGAAGTCACCAGGTAGTCTCAAAACCCACTTCCCTTTGTATCTAGTCCTCCCCTACCTCCCGAGCGCCGAAATGACAATTTCGGCGATTCAGCTTGGCCATTCTAACACGAAAAAATTCGATGCAAATCGGCCTTTGGTTGTATCTTTATGCTTCCTGAGGATCATCTTCCTCAAATTGCTTGAAATAAAGAGCCGCATCGATTCGGTTGGTGAAACCAAGCTTTCGGAAAATCTTTGCTACATGAGTTTTTACAGTACGCTCGGTTATGAAGAGCTTCGAGGCAATTTGGCAATTGGACATACCATTTGATAGCCACTTGAGAACTTCAGCCTCTCTAGACGTAAGCAACTCAAGCGGCGAATTCATGCTCTTTCTTAATATATGCAAAGAATTTCTCACAATTTCAGCAACATGTTCGTCAGGGTCGTAACGCATACGCCTTAATAGGGTTATTGCGTTATTTGTTCCGATATTTCCCACTGAAGCGGCAATCTTCGCCCTCACAGATGAATCCTGATGACCAAGAACTGGCTCGAACGCAGACAATGATTCTGGACCGATTTTTTCTAGGATCCAGCAAACATAATCGACCTCAATATTGTGTTCGAGGGCAGTTGAAAATAAGGGCATTGAAATCTTGCCTTCTTGAATAATGAAGTGGTTATGTTGATATTTCCGCGCTCTTTTGAGAGTAGAGCATAAATATTTAATTTCATTCTTTTCATTGTTTTGCATGTTCGCCAACCATGCACTGCCAAATTCAATAAAAGTTTTTACATATCGCAAATTATATTTCACCGCAAGTTTCATCGACTTTCTAAAGGCTGTACCTGCCTGGTAGTAAAGCTTCTTGCGTGTTAGGTCGCATCCGAGGTTAGCCCAACCCATTGCCATTTCATACAATTCATTGGATGACTCAGCTATGGAAATCGTTCTCTTGTGGCATTCAATTGCTCTAGCATAATTTGCCTGACGCCGCGCATTTGTCCCTAAATGGCAAATAATCCCGGCCTGTTGATCAGTTCGCTTATGTTCGATCTCCGATAGATCTTCCAAGGCATCGTTTAGAGTGTCTAATCCCTGCGATTGTTTTTCTAAAGCAACGAGTAAGCATCCAAGCGTATCTAAGGCTGCCGGAAGCATTTTTATTTCACCCAATTTTTTCATTCGCTCAATACATTTATTAGCAAGAGTTAGAGCTTCTTCGTATTTTCCTACCATCATGAGACAAGAGGCCTGATTATTCATTAACAAACACTGACTGCCACTGTAATTACTTTTCTCAATCATTTTTTTATGCAGCGTTTCTGCGGTGGGAAAATCACCCTCCCGTAAACACTGCACGGCAATCAAAAATTTGTAACTCGGAGCTGATAAATTTTGCTGGCGACTAATCTTGTTGGCAATCTCATTACAGGCATGGATCCCCTCAAGGTCAAATTTCACCAAGTAGCAGCCCGATAGTCGGTACACAACTTCCAACTTTAGGGCAGGCTCTAATGAATCGTTTCCTAGAAATGGCAGCAATACCTCAATGCCCTTCTCGCTTTCCCCCAATTCACGATGACATTCAGCCATCCCCATTGCGAGCCTGCATTTGAGATACAAATCTTCGGCCTTCAGTTCACTCTCTGTTGATTTAAAGGAATTAAGTGCTTGGTAATACTTCCCTCGAGAAATAAGCGAATATGCATGGAGCATTTTAAGTACCGGAGTGAAATTTGCGGGAGCCAGGCAAGCGAACCACGCTTCAAGGTTCTTGTACTCTACCCGGCTGAGCATCTCCTCACCAATCTCTTCGATGAGTTCGATTGCTTCACTGTAGCAATCAGCATTGAGGAACTGCTGGATGGCCTCCCGTTTTTTCCCTGCCTGTTGAAAGGCGTGGGCAAAGTCTATCCGTAGCTTATTTACTTCTTCGCCGTATTCGCGGCGAAAATAAGATAACAGGAAGTCTCTGAAAAGTGGGTGAAAGCGATACGCGTCAATTTCATCGAGGCTGGTGGTAAAAAGGTTTGCGCGCTCGACTTCGGCAAGCATTCGTCCGGCGCTCTCGATCCTTAAGGCAGCGGAACATACTGAGGGTTCCATCGGGTCCACAAGTGATACGCGTTTCAGAAAATCCTGCGTTTCTTCGGGTAATGCCTGCAATACTTCCTCAGCCAGGTAGTCATAGACGTTGTGCTGAATCTGGCGATTAGCGAATAAATCCGGGATCTCATCGCTGGACCGCAGATGATTTTCCATCAAGACAAGCCCGGCCGGCCAACCTTCTGTGCTTCGATGAACCTGATGGAGTGTTGCCTCGGATGTCTTAAGGTTCCAGTTGCACATCAAATCAGATAGCTCATCAAACGAAAACACGAGGTCGGGTTCGCGAAGATCGCTGAGCTCCCCTTGAGATCTAAGACGCCCCAGCGATAGTTTCGGAGCTTCACGGGAAGCTATCACCATCCCCGCATGGTCCGGCAGATTCTGAGCCAGGACGTCGATCAGTTGGGGAACGCGATCCTCCGGGCCAAATAAGTGGAAGTCATCGAAGCAAAAAAGGAGAGGGTTCGCCGGATTCTCTGACATCTCATCGATCAACATCATGATGATGTTTTCGTCGTCCCGGACCATATTGGCCGCGCAGCCAAACCTGGTTAGAATCGTTGACTCACTATTTTCCAAGGCATGATCGATGCCGGCAATCAGGTGTCTAAGAAATACTGCCGGATCGCGGTCCAGTGAGTCGACTTGATACCAGACGCTCTTGCCATCGAAATTCTTCGCGATCTGAGCCATGAGCGTGGTCTTGCCGAAACCGGGGCCCGCGCAGATATTTATTACTCGCGGGCTGCTGCTAGGATAATTTTGCGGCATCAGCCTCGGCCGCATTAGCGTCCGGCGCAGGCGTGGAGGCCGCAATTTGCCCGGTAGCGCTGATTTGGCGCCGCCTTCAGCCTCTACGCCGGCGGCCTGCGTCCCCTCCCTCAGGGCTTCCCCACCCATGTCCTACTCCCCCTTCACTCCAGCTGGAATTAATTGATATACAACTATAGTTTGATACAAAATATTTTTCCATCGTACTTTGGTTGTACGTAGCAGAGAGATAGCCACGATTTCGAGGGATTCATCAATTCTATAATCCTGCGCCAAAAGAAAAAGGACCCCATGCTCTCGCGAGAGAGGGGCCCTTTCGGATATTCGGTTTTAATTAAGACTATTGCGGGACGACGTTGGAAGCCTGCAGGCCCTTCGCCCCTTCAGTAACTTCGAATTCGACTTTCTGGCCCTCGTTCAGGGTCTTGTAGCCCTCAACCTGGATCTCGGAGAAGTGCACGAAGAGATCTTCGCCGTCCTCCCTTTCGATGAAGCCGTAGCCTTTCTCGTTACTGAACCATTTTACGGTTCCTTCTGCCAACCTTCTACCTCCCATCTGCTGCCCAGGCAGTCGCAGGGGTGACTGCGCTTTTTGCCTCTGCCGGAACTAAAAAGATGTCCTAGCAGACCCAATTACAGGACAACCGTACTACAACTTTTTTAGCTTGTAAAGTGGTTTCAATGACGTCTATCACACCACGATTCGTTGTAAATATCGATGTTGCTGGGTATGGTTAGTCAACTGGCGCAGTCCGGTCGACAGATGCGACCGCATGTATGACTTTTCCGGGAGGTTTTATCAACACCAGCCACAGTCAGAACCTCATCCTGGCGGTGCTCTGCACCGGCATCTTCCTGGCCGCGATCGACCAGACCGTGGTGGTGACGGTACTACCCCGAATAATCGATGACCTCGGCGGCGGCTTCAGCTCCGCGGCCGTGGAGCGCGCCGGCTGGATCGTGACCTCCTACCTCTTCGGCTTCACCGTGGTCCTGCCCCTGATGGGACGAGTCGCCGACCTGCACGGGCACCGGCGCACATACATCATCGCCATGATCATCTTCGCCGGCGGCTCGCTGCTTTGCGCCGTAAGCACCAGCCTCTACATGCTGGTCGGCTTCCGGGCGCTGCAGGCCATCGGCGGCGGCGCCGTGGTGCCGATCGCGATGGCTGTTGTCGGCCATAATTTTCCCGCGGGAAGGAGGGCGCTGGCGTTGGGGGTGATCGGCGCGGCCGGCGAGGCGGGCGGCGTGCTGGGCCCCATCTACGGCTCGGTCGTCGGGCAATATGCCGGCTGGCGGGCGATATTCTATCTCAACATACCGATCGTGCTGTTGATAATCGGTCTGATTTATCGTTATGTCGGCAAGAGCGAGCGCTCGAAGGTCGCGGTGGATTACCGCAGCGCCGTGCTGCTGGCGCTGGGGCTGGGGTTATCCACCCTGGGAGTCTCCGGCGCCCGCGAGATCAGCTGGACCACTTTCGGCCTGCCGCTGGTTGCCGCGGGCATCGTCTTCCTGGCTGCTTTTATCTATAGCGATCTGCGCGCGGCGCATCCGCTGGTAAACGTGCAGCTGTTTGCCAACAGATCATATTCCTCGGCCAACATCGCCCACTTCCTGCTGGGCGTGGCTCTGATAACCGCGCTCGTGCAGGTGCCGACCTTCGCCTACAGCTCGGGCTGGCCGGCAACCTCGTTCGGGTCGCCTATGGTCGGGGGCCTTCTGCTGCTCAGGCTGACGCTGATGATTCCCGTGGGCGCCCTTCTGGGTGGAGTGCTGACCGGACGCATCGGCGGGCGCTTTCCCGCGGTCGGCGGCTTCCTTTTAAGCGCGCTGGGGCTCTGGCGCACGAGTCTGTGGGCCATCGACGTGTCCGGGGCCACGCAGACCATCGATCTGCTGGTCACCGGCTTCGGCTTCGGCCTGGTGATCGCGCCGATAGGCCTGGCGGTGGTCAACTCGGTCAGGAAAACGAGGATGGCGTCGGCCTCGGCGGTGCTGACCGCCAGCCGCATCATCGGCATGACCGTGGGCCTGGCGGCCCTCAATAGCTGGGGTATCAGCGAATTTCGGACTTCTGAGGTCTCGGCGCCGGTGCCGGGCTTCAACGGCATGAACCTGAGCCAGTATGTGGATGCGCTGCAGGCGTGGGAAAAGCAGAATGTAGAGATCATCCTTCGGGTGCTGAGCGATTTCTTCCTGATATCAGCAGTAGCGTGCCTGCTGGCGGTTATTCCGGCGCTGTTTTTGTTCGGGAAGCGCCGAGATAGCGGCTGAACCAATCCGCCGCCAGTCGGGAGACTTCTTCGAGCATCCCCGGCTCCTCGAAAAGATGGGTGGCGCCGGGCACTATCTTGAGTTCGCTCTCGACCTTCATCTGCGCCTGCGCGTCGCGGTTCATCCCGATGACCTGGGGATCGTTGCCGCCGACGATGAGCAGGGTCGGCGCTTTCACACGTGAGAGGGCGTCGCGCCCGGCCAGGTCGGGCCGGCCGCCGCGGGAGACGATGGCGCCGATGCGCTCCGGGCTCGCGGCCGCCGCCACCAGTGCGGCGCCGGCGCCGGTGCTCGAACCAAAGTATCCGATCTCAAGCTCGCGAGTGTCTCTCTGACCGGCAAGCCAGGCGGCGGCGCCGGCCAGCCTCTGGGCCAGCATGCCGATGTCGAACCGGAACTCGGCGGTGTAGACGTCGACGCTCTCTTCGTCAGCTGTTAAAAGATCTATGAGGAGGGTGGCCAGACCGGCCTGGTTGAGCTCGCCGGCCACGAAACGGTTGCGGGGGCTGTGGCGGCTGCTGCCGCTGCCGTGGGCGAAGAGAACGACGCCGGTGGCGTTTTCGGGAACGGTCAGCGTGCCTTCGAGCGCCGCGGTCGCGGCATCTACCATCACTTCCATGACCGTTGATTTCGAGGCGCTGCGGTTGTCCATGCAGCGTATTTTCCCGTTTCGGCGAAAACTAACCGCCACGAGCTTCTTCCTACTTGATCTGTTTCTTGATCTTGTTTACCGTGGCCGTGGAGTAGTAACTGCAGGCGCCCTTTTTGGCGTCCGGCTCCAGCCCCAGTTCCTGGATGGCCTTCTTTACCTTCGCCGGAGAGACTCCCAGCTCTGTGGCTATCTTGCCGGCGGTGAGTAGATCGTTGGCGGCCATTTTTCCTCCTGTTTATTTGGTGATGTCGACGACGATGCGGCCGGGCGAGTCCAGCCCGGAGAGCGTATATGTAGAGGCCTTGGCGAGGTTGATGTTATAGATAAGGGCCTGATCGTCCCCCGACGGGACTCTCTGCATGGAAACCACGACGGCGTCTCCCACGCTCAGATTCGCGGTAGTCACATCAGCGTTGTTGCCGAGCCCCCGGATGCCGCCGAGAATGACGCTGACCTGCTTGCCGTCGGCCGACATGGTGGCGTTAGCATGGGGAACCTCGGTCACCTGTTTGCCGTCGGTGGTGGTCATCTCGAAAACGATGCGGAAATAATCGCCATGGTCGGACCAGCGGATATCACTAAGCTGCAATCCATCAATCAAGGTTCCGACCGTTTGTGGCGCGGCGCTGCCGGTTCCAAAAGACGCCGGCTGTTCGACGGTCACGGTCTGGGTGGAAACCATATCGGTGCGCGTGGTGGCGGCCGGGGTGGTTACAGCCTCGGTGGCTGAGCTGGAAACGCCCGCGGATGTGACATCGGAGGAAGAGCTCCCGCAGCCGGACTGCACCAGGAGCGCCGCGGCGAACATGAGGGAAAACGCCAGGATCGATGTCAGTGAAAGCGCCATTGATGGCAGAAGGAAACCCGCTGGTTTGTGGCGCATCATGGACCTCCGGCGGCGGTGGGCTTGGTTAAAACGAAATCAGGTCCCAAGGAACCTTCGGATCAACTTTCCCCATCGCGAGAGGAACTTCCCGGCTGATACCGTACTCCACGGGCGCGAAGCTCCGCGTTTCCGAACCAGGCAGCTTCCGGAGTAACCCGGAATGATCATCGTCCGATTCCTTGGGACCGTCATAGATTCTATTCCTCGGGCAGGCCGCCGGCAAGGGGTAGAAAACCCCGAAAAAAAGTTTTAGGCGGTATTTGCGAGGAAAATCATTTGGCGCTGAAACGGGGTGGCGATCGGCCTGAAACCGGGCAAAGAAAAGTCCCAAGAAACCTTCCTTCCTTGCCTTCTCCGACCGGGCTTCACCAACCTTCACCGTACTCTGCGGCTTTTTACCTCCGCATTTCCTCCGCTTGGCTTCTTTGCCAGATCTCCAGCAAGTCTTTCGGACTCCTTGGGACCTACACTCATTATAACCCCAAAAGGTGTGCGGCAAACCTTTTTCGGCAAGGCTTAACATTGGAAATCGCCGTATTTGCTCGATAATTGGTTTTATTTTACCCACCGGCGGAGAAATAGAAATTGTCCGGTAAATCCCATTCCCGGAGGGTGAATAAATGAGGCGAATGCCGCTGGCCGCGGGTATATTTTCCGCCATGGCAGTGCTACTGCTCGCGGGGATCTCCACCTCGGCGCTGATGGCAAAAGCTCCCTTCAAGACGACCGAATTCACGCCTTCATCGACCTGCGGCACCTGCCATGATGATATCTATACCCAGTGGCAGGGATCGATGCATAACAACTCCCTCACCGACCCCTTCTTCGTGGGCATGCAGGGGCAGGCCAGCACCGAGAGCGCCAGCGCCGGCTACTGCGTCGGCTGCCACACGCCCTTCGGCTCTGATTCCGGCGAGGTGCCGCCGACGACCGGGCCGCAGATCAGCGCCATAACCAGGGAGGGCATCCAGTGCGACTTCTGCCACACGTTGAGGAGCACGGATGCCTACGGGCCCAGCCAGATCAAATACGGGCCGTTCACGGACTCCGTGTCGACTTTCCATGCGACGGCATATTTCGCGCTGCAGACGAGATCGGAGTTCTGCGGCCTCTGCCACGACCAGGTGAATCCCGACAACCAGCAGCCGGTGCAGGCGACCTTCACGGAATGGAAGAACAGCGGCTATGCCGCCCAGGGCGTTCAGTGCCAGGACTGTCATATGACTCCGGGACCTGGCGTCACCGAGCCCAATCCAGGCAGGGCGGCCAACGACGGGCCTCTGCGCCCCAACATCTTTACGCATTATTTTACCGGCGGTAACGCCACTCAGCTGGCGTCGGAAGAGCATCAGAAACTGGCGACGCAGAACCTCGAGGCGGCGGCGACGGTGAGGATGGATCCCGCGGGCCCGGCGCAGCTGCAGGTGAAAGTCGACAACAAGGGCGCCGGGCACTATCTTCCCACCGGGGTGACCGAGATCAGGGAGATGTGGCTGGAGATCGAGGTGACGGACTGGGCGGGCAACCCGGTCTTCCATTCGGGCGGCATCGACGCCAATGGCGCCGTCGATCCCAGCGCTGTCAGGTACGGCACCATATACAAGACCGCCAACGGCCAACCGACGGTGAAAGCATGGCAGGCAGCCGGCGTGCTCTCCGATCACCGCGTGCCGCCGCAGGCCAGCCTCGTCGACGTGGTCCAGGCGCAGCTGCCGCCAGATGCGCCACGGCCGCTTGTAGCCTGGGTGACCGTCCATTACCGCACGGCGACTCAGGCACAGATTAACGAATCAATGGGAAGCGGGGCGATACAGGTTCCCGTCATCGACATGACGGGCGACTGCCTGTTTATCGATTGAAGGGAAGCTCGATGCTATTGACGGATGAGGGTGACCTGGTCGAACTGCACGCGGCCGTCTGACGGGATGTCGAGCAGCGTCATGAACAGGCCGCTGCCAGGGACATCCACGCGAGTCATATCCGGTGGATAGATATTTTGGGGCGCATGTCTCTGCAGGAGCAGAACCTGCTGTGAATCGTGCGGCAGAGGTACGAAAGGCATTCCGGAATCCTCGTACTGATGTTCGAACCCAACCAGGAACCCGGCTCCGGCCTGACGCCTCAACATGATCGTGTCGTAGTCCGGCAGGTAATACATGAGCCGCCGCCAGTCGGCAATATAGGGAGTGAAGGGTTCCGTGGTCGTCACTACGACAGTTCTAACGGGGTCGAATCGTTTGACGGCGTCGACGGCCGCATACAGCTCGCCATCGGCGTCGCGGATGCCGCCGGCGCTGTAGGCGCCAAAAACAACCGATAGCGGTCCGGTAGTCGGCAGGCGCCAGGTAATGTCGGCGCCGTTCAGGTATAGATATGAATTGGCAAGCGAAATAACTGCCAGAACGATCGCCAGCGACACCCAGACCGGTTTGGTGCTGTGACCGCCGCCATTGGTTTCATAAGTCGGCTCACCGCCATGCTTGGGGCCTGTAGCGAGCGCTCTTTTTTCCAACCGATCCTTGATGCATTCAGACGCGACCGTGAATCCGCGCGCAGTCAGCAATAAGAGAGGCGGCACGTAAAGTAACAGGTAGCCCAGCGGATCGAACAGGAAAAAAATGAAGAAGACCGATGCCGGCACCAGCAGAAGCAGCATCAGCAAAGAAGATTTTCGCTCCGGGCGCAGGCGCTTCGGTATCCAGAACAGCAGCGCGTAAAGCAGGCCGGCGCCGGCGGGCCCGAACATCCAGAACAACGCCTGCAGAACGCGCCTGGCGTTGGTCTTGGCGGCGGCGAAGCCGCTCGAGAAGACTGACGATGGGCGGACCCCCGACGAATACTGGTTGTCGATCACTTGCCTGAAGCCGCTGATGCCCCCCGACAGGGCGATCAGCGGCACCAGCCAGGCCACCACCGAGACCGCCATGGCCGCCCAGGCCAGCAGCATCCTGCGCCGTCCCACTAAAAAAGTTCCATAAAGCCAGAACGGCCCGAGGAATAGAAGCACATCCGGGCGGAAGCCGGCGGCGACGCCCAGGACGATCGCGCTCGCCAGCGGAAAGCGTTTGTAAAACAGCAATTGATAGACCAGCCATATGCAGGCGATCATGATGGGAAGCATGAAGCTGTAGGGCGATGCGATGTCGGCGTAAAACCAGCCGAGTGGAGAGAACAGGAGGATAACGGCGGCCACAATGCCGGTGGCGCGATTGAATACCGAGCGTCCGGCGAGATAGATGCCGGCGACCGCGGCGGCGCTGCCGAGAATACTCAGGAAGATAAGGGCGCTATTGGGATTACCGAAAAGAGCCTGAGCGATACGGCCGGCGGCGACATAGAGGATATATCCCGGCGCGTGCGGCTGATGGTCGGCGACGCTGAAGCGCTCGAGGCTCAGGGCGTAATTGACCGAATCCCAGTTATAGAGAGTGTGCCCAAAGTATGGGATGCGGACAGCGATGGTAGCGGCGAACAGCGCAGCGGAAACGATCAGATCCTGTCTGATGCTGCGCCTCACGACGAAGGCCGTCCTGGGGATGGGATGCAGGCGCGTGAAAACACGTTAATAATGATAACACGAAGCAGGCGGTGACTGCTGCCTGCGCACTGGATGCCCGGGCAAAATGGCTTAGACGTCCTGCAGGACCGCGATTCCGGGAAGTTCCTTGCCTTCGAGGAATTCCATGGCGGCGCCGCCGCCGGTGGAGACATGATCGATGTGATCGGCAAATCCGTAGCGGTTCAGCGCGGCTACAGTGTCGCCGCCGCCGGTGACCGTCAGGGCCTCGGAGTTGGCGACCGCGCCGGCCACGGTGCGGGTGCCGGATGAGAATGGCTCCATCTCGAAGGCGCCCATAGGGCCGTTCCAGAAGATCGTGTGCGCCAGATTGATCTCATCGACAAAATGCTGCGAAGTGGCCGGGCCGATGTCGAGGCCCATCATTCCCGCCGGAATCTTGTCCACGGGGACGATCAGGGTGTTGGCTTCGGCGGAAAATGAATCGGCGACGATGAGGTCGACCGGCAGCAGTATCCTGCACTTGGTGGTCTTCGATTTCTCGAGCGCCGCGGCGGCAACGCCGACGGCTTCTTCCTCGACCTTGGAGTCGGCGACGTCGATCCCCTGGGCCTTGAGGAAACCGAAGCACATGGCGCCGCCGATGAGGATGGAGTCGGCGAGATCGAGAAAGCGGTCGATGACGCCGATCTTGTCGGAAACCTTGACGCCGCCGAGGATGATCACGAACGGATGCGAGGGCTTGCCGGTAAGCAGCGAAAGCCGCTCCAGCTCGCGCTCGACCAGGAAGCCTGCAACCGATGGAAGCAGATGCGCGACGCCCTCGGTAGAGGCGTGGGCGCGGTGAGAGGCGCCGAAAGCGTCCATGACAAAGACATCCGCCAGGCGGGCAAGCTGGGCCGCGAAGGCGGGGTCGTTCTTCTTCTCCTCGGGATGGAAGCGGCTGTTTTCCAGCAGGGCCACGCCGCCGACGGGAAGCTCCTTGAGCTTCTCCTCCACCTCGGGGCCGACGCAGTCGTCGAGCTTCATGACGTCGATGCCAAGCAACTCGCCGAGCCGTTTGGCGACAGGGTCCATGCGCAAGGCGTCGTCAGGGCCGTCCTTGGGACGGCCCAGGTGCGAGATGAGGATGACACGGCAGCCCGGGGCCTGGCGCAGGTAATTAATCGTCGCCAGCGCCGCGCGGATGCGCGTGTCGTCGGCGACCTTGCCGTCCTCGAGCGGCACGTTGAAGTCGACGCGCACCAACACGCGCTTACCGACGATGTCTATGTCCTTGATGGTCTTTTTCATTTGGCCCTGACCCTTGTAAGTGAAACTTTAACGGGGCGGGATGTTTCCGCCGCAGCGTTTGTCGAAGACGCCTTCAGCGGAGGCGGGAACATCCCGCCCCGATACCGGATTTATTTACAGTACCCGCTGCACAAGATCGACAAGCCTGTTCGAGTAGCCCCACTCGTTGTCGTACCAGCTGAGGACCTTGACCATGCTGCCCTGCACCATGGTGGCCTGCGAGTCGAAGATCGAAGAATACGGATCGCCCACGATGTCAATCGAGACGATCGGGTCTTCCATGTACTTGAGGATGCCGGCCATGGCGCCGGTGTCGGCGTGCTTGGCGAAAGCGGCGTTGACCTCTTCCTTGGTGACTTCCTTGCCGAGGATGGCGACCAGGTCGACGACGGAGCCGTCGGGCACAGGCGCGCGCATGGACATGCCGTCCATCTTGCCCTTGAGCTCGGGGAGCACCAGGGAAACGGCCTTGGCGGCGCCGGTCGAAGTCGGGATGAGCGAGACGGCGGCGGCGCGGGCCCGGCGCAGGTCCTTGTGCGGCAGGTCAAGGATGCGCTGGTCGTTGGTGTAAGCGTGAATGGTGGTCATGAAGCCCTTCTCGATGCCGAACTCGTCGAGCAACACGCGGCAGAGCGGGGCCAGGCAGTTGGTGGTGCAGGAAGCGTTGGAGATGATGTTGTGCTCAGCCTTGTTGTAGTCGCCGTCGTTGACACCGAGCACGAGTGTGATATCCGGGTCCTTGGCCGGAGCCGAGATGACGACTTTCTTGGCGCCCGCGGCCAGATGCTTGCCGGCACCTTCGCGGTCGAGGAAGAATCCGGTGGACTCGATGACGACGTCGACGCCCAGGTCAGCCCAGGGCAGACTGGCGGGATCGCGTTCGCTGAGGATCTTGATCTGCTTGCCGTTGACAGTGAAGGAATCCTCGCCAACCTCGACGGTACCGTTGAAGCGGCCCATGACCGAGTCATACTTGAGCAGATGCGCCAGCGTGGCCGGGCTGGTGAGGTCATTTATGGCCACAAATTCGATATCAGCGTTCTTTAACTGAGCGGCCCGAAAAACGTTCCTGCCGATGCGTCCAAATCCATTAATGCCAACCTTTAGCGCCATCAGTGCTTCGCCTCCTGAAGATAAATGATAGTGGGATAGAGCGTGGTTCCCCCGGCGGCGCGCAACCAGCGCTAAATACGCACCGCCTGATCAACGCTACACCAGAATCAGGGAAACCGGGACAACCGCGATATTCTAACATATAGGAGGGGATGAGTAACGGGGGGATGGGCAAAATCGCCACCTGAGCTTGGTTTCGCACCCTGCTCTTAGAATTGCTTCTTGGAAAAGGTGAGCCAGACCGGTAATCGCTTCTCACTGACTGTCACGTTTCGGGGCTCAGCCTCAATGAATGCTACTTTTTTTCACTTGTGACCAAACACGATTCAAGCCATTTGAGTTCGAGCAAATCCTGATATTTCTCTGCTAAAGATTCCGGATTTTCATTAAAATATATTTTCTTTAGTTCTGACCTTGGAAGGTCGCGAAGGTTGGAACATAATTGCTTGTGGTGGATTTTTGCTAACTCAAGATTTCCTCCAATTTTATTAACGTGAAGTAAATTCATGGAATCAAAGATGAGGATCCAAAAATCGGTTAACTCCGGGCCGTAACTCCTGAAAAACAATAACTCTGCAATATTTTTCAGTGATCGAGACGCAGTTGTTTTCCCCACGATGCAAACGAGATAGTAGCCTGACGGAATTTGGTGTCTTTTCTTAATTGAAATCGATTTCATTATAGAAATGGTCGTGACAGATTTTACTGATTAAGCGTCAAAAAATGACTGATTAAATTGGGCGTAAACATACCTTCTATAATTGACCCTACCTTAACTTATCCATGCCATTAGATCGAAAGCTAAAACCTGCCTTAATTTAGGGCATTATCAAAAACGGAAAGAGAAACCTCATGTCCCGGAAGACTTGCGGTTGCCGGATCGGGATCTTTAATTATGAGGTCGCCCCATTTAGTAACATTATCGTTATTCTTCCCGTTATCAGCGAGAACGAAAGGAACCGTAAAATGCTCCTGCGTTTCACCCTGATCCTGACTGCTAGTAGCAATGTCTGTAAGAAGCTGAAAATCGTGTCCCTCTTTATCCGTTAATTTAAAAAACGTAAAGGAATAATCTTTTTGGAATAAGCCTACCGACTGTATGAAATCCGAAACCATCGCTTCACCTGAAAGTTCAACCGTATCTGCTTTCATAACTTCCACCGTTGGATTGATCTGCGTATAATGGTCGACTCGTCTGATATCGGTTATCTTCCATTCAATTTCTTTGCCAGAAGCGCCCGTTGTCAGAATAACTTCCTTGGTGGATTGGCTAACTTTGCTTGACCCGTCGCTACTAGTCTGATTTCCTGCGCAACCGGTGGTCAGTTGTACCGTAAATAAGGATATGAATGTAAGGATCATCACCAAACCGCGAGTCCTGACAAAAAAAATGTTTGTTCTTTCTGGACAATCATGATGCAACTGATTCATTTTACCTCCGTTTACTCGGCCGGACGCGTCATACGCGTAGTTTACCGTGGAGGAAGGCGTGCCACCTCGGTGAGCTTGTCCAAGCCGTTGTAGACGTAGCTTGTGGTGCTATAGCCCTATGGACTGATGTCATCAAAAAGATCTAGATTTACGATGTGGCCTGGTAACCCGCGCTGAGACGGTGATGGATCCACAGCTTTTAAGTCTTCACCCGATTTAATATTCTCATTTATGGAACCATCTTGGGAAAGCTTAAAATACACAGTGAAAGAAAAAGTTAGCCCATTGCCGTCGAGGGTATGAGTTTCTATATCAAAAGCGTGCCCCGCACCATCTTCAAGTTGAAAAAATGGAAACTTCTTTTCTTGAAAAAGTGTTCTCGAATTTGCTGTTCCATCGCCTTTAATATAAATAGAATCGCCTGTAACGTATTCCAGAGAAGAATTAAAGTATTCCTTCTTCCGTTGAGTTTCATTTAGATGCCACGTTATTTGACTTTCACCTTCACCCGTGATCAGTTGCAAGACCTGGTTTGGGGCTAAGGACACTGTTTTATCAGTGCCAACTGAGGTTGTCTGCACATCGTTTGCACAACCGCTCGTAGCTAAACATGCAAAAAATGAAAATTATCAATATTCCAAATGTTGCCCTTGCAAGTATTGTCATATACTTTTGTAAAGATAAATCATACATATTGCGCCCTTTCATCTGACACCGCAGCATTGTTCCCAATTTGCCATTTGATCAAAAATTTCCTTCGCTCTCTGGGCGAGAAATGACAATTTCTCCAGCCCTGATGCACTAGGCATTCCTAATTCTTCTCTTAGATTATTAATGACCTCACCAATTCCTGCGCGTGAGGCGTTCCTGGCGCTGCTGCTGGTTGTGGGGACGCTGATGTTCGTGCCGTAGTGGTTGGTTGTCACTGGAAAGGCGAAGACTCCAAGTTGGTGGGCAAGCCTTTGGTATGTAAACAGAAACGGGCGAAGGTCAACTCTTATCAATCGAAGGTAGGCCGGGTAGCTTTTGATATTCTCCCCGAGGAGACACGCTGGGTCTATTGGGGAAGAGCCGTAACTTGAACGTTTTTAATCAGTAGACATAGAAAGAGTAAAGTCATACACCATTCCAGGTTTGTCTACTGCATCAAAAAACCTTCTGGCCTCAACTATTGACTCTATTGAGTTCGAAAGATGCGAAAAGTCTGCAATTGCATTAATATCGGGAAGAACACGCTCGCCTTCTAACCTGAATCCTTCAATCCCGATCACAAGTACATTTTCTGTCTGACAAGTATCCAGAAAAGTCGCAATATCTGTGGTGGCGACAAGATGAAGACCGCCAATATTCACGACATTAATTTGCGCATGACGCGCCAGGTCTTCAGTTAATGATCCCACGGAGCCCTCCACGCTGAGTTGGTACGATCTGAAACTTGAACAATGTCACCAGTTCTGTCATTCCTGACTATGTAACCACCCCTTCGACTGTAATAGGCAGTTGCTGGTTCATCAAGCCTTCCACCGTCCGAAAGATATCGCAAATCTCGCGTAGGAACAGTTCGAACCGGATTTTCAATTGTTGACTGTGCTAATTGCTTGGTCCACCCACGTTTTGCTAGTTGACCTTCAATTTTTGTCCCAAACGTGGTATCTGTTACGTTGATGGCATCACCAGCGATCGCTTCGGAAATACAACCCTCTCCCGCTGTTATCAATTTTCCCGCTCCAAATATGCCAATGATATCTGTAGCCCAAAAAGTACCATGCATAAAAGCTTCCGATGGACTCTTTGCATTTACCATAGATTCAAATTGGTTGTAGCCCGAGAATATTCTCACGACTACCACAGCATTCCTTGGATGAAGCATATCTCCCACACCCGATGCATATGCGGAGGGATCATTCATGGTAATTCGCCAACCTTCAGCAACATCCGTTGCCCTATCCTCAGCCCATCCCAAAGCGTCGTCTACACCCCACATCATTCCACTAAGATCATACCTCGTTAGCGGATCATTCCCCACATACTGGTAGCGGTTTCGCTGCTGAGGATCGGTGGCCGTTCCTTTAAGCGGGTCCTGGCTGATAAACCTGCCTAGACTCGGATCGTACTCGCGCACTCCCATCTCGATGGTGCCGGTGGATGAATCACTGTAGCGCTGGTACTTGCCGGTGTAGCCGTACCAGAGGCCGGCGCCGGAGATAGCATCTCCGAAAGCGTCGTATCTGGCGGTGAAGAAAGGATTGCCAGATGTGTCCATGATCATGGTGGTGTCGCCGTGGGGGCTATAGAGCTGGTAGCTCAGATTTGGATTACTGACCGGGTCCAGAGTAAAGGAGATAAGCCCGTCTGCTCCTCTTAGCAGCGAGGCGGTGACACTCCCGGAGGCGTCGCTCCAGTAGTCTGGAAGATCGCTCTTGGCGTTTAGATGTATGTTTCTGGTGTCAGAGCCCTCGGTACGCTGCACTCTTCTTCCCAGGGCGTCGTAGGCGTAGTTAACCGTGGAGGCGGGCGTGGCTACAGCTGTTAGCTTGTCCATGCCGTTATAGGAGTAGCTGGTGGTGTCTGAGCCTGTGGTCTTGCTGGTGATAGCGCCATTGGCGTCGTAGGAGTAGTCGGTGGTCGTGCCGTTGTTTGTTGAAGAGATGAGCTGGTTGGCCTGGTTGTAGGCGTAGCTGGTCTGGCCGGTAGTAGGATTGTTTAGGGAAGTGCGGTTGCCGGTGCGGCTGAAAGGAAACAAGGAATCAATCAGATATGCCAATCCTGAGCAATTGATCAATCGGTTTCCAATTCACAGGCAATGGAATACCCTTACTTGACCATTTCATTCCATTGCTAATCCAATTCTGACGCCACTTTTCGTAAATTTCTACTTTCGAGCCCGTGTTCCCACTTGCAGCTTCAACATCATCAAGACTGAATTCTATACCACATGAAGGACAAATTTCATGTGATGCGGAATTTCCTCGCCACGCTTGAAAACCTAGGTCAAAACCGCAAACTAGACAGAGTGTATTTTTCGAGAAACTGATCTTCAGAAACTTCTAATCGGATTGTATTTTTGTGGTAATAGACAGACTTTATTATTCTTCCCACAGAAATATTTTAACGTGATTAAGCAAGTAATTGTCTTCACCTAACTTTTTGCTCGAGAGGTCATTACCACCCCATTCTGAAGTCATTAAATGAAGATGTCCTTTATCTTTACGAAGCTTATTAAGCAATGAAATAAAATGTTCTAACCCATCCGTGTCAAAATGTATTTCTAAAGCATTGTCTTTTTTGGAAAGCTCAAAAGATAGAATATAGTTCAAGATGTTTACCCTCCGAATGGAAATTTTCTTTTTGGAAAAATTGAATCAGGCAAACGATGAACATCAACGTGTGGACCTTCATAAGACTTTCCATATACACCACCACTATCGATATAATACATTCTGCCTGTACTGGGGTTGATATAACTTCCTTGACCTGATGCAGGGTCTGGTCCCTTAGGAATAAATCCTTTCGCCTTAAACATTCCATCTATTTCCTCAGCCGATTTTCCTTCAAACGGATTGAATCCTTGGCTTTCAGCAGATCCTCCCCTGCACCCTATGGATCCTTCCTCTTCACTCAACAACTCTGAAGCATATTCCCCTTGCGCTGGAGAAAAAGCCCCCATCGAATACAGATCCAAGAATGTCATTCCACCCAGAATAACTCCAGTGTCTGTATATTGAGCCCATCTTGGCATCGTATTGTAACCTTCCCAATACATATCTCTGGCGATACCAGCACCTTCCTTCCAGTCACTGGCTCTATCCGCAACCCAACCTCCGACATCGCTCAACCCGGAGTAGCCGCTCAAGTCATACCTCGTCAGCGGATCATTCCCCACATACTGGTAGCGGTTTCGCTGCTGGGGATCGGTGGCCGTTCCCTTAAGCGGGTCCTGGCTGATAAATCTTCCTAGACTCGGATCGTACTCGCGCACGCCCATCTCGATGGTGCCGGTGGAAGAATCACTGTAGCGCTGGTACTTGCCGGTATAGCCGTACCATAGGCCGGCGCCGGAGATGGCGTCTCCGAAAGCATCGTACCTGGCGGTGAAGAAGGGATTGCCAGATGTGTCCATGATCATGGTGGTGTCGCCGTGGGGGCTATAGAGCTGATAGCTCAGATTTGGATTACTGACCGGGTCCAGAGTAAAGGAGATAAGTCCGTCTGCACCTCTTAGAAGCGAGGCGGTGACACTCCCGGAGGAGTCGCTCCAGTAATCCGGCAGGTCGCTCCTGGCGTTTAGATGGATGTTTCTGGTGTCAGAGCCCTCGGTGCGCTGCACTCTCCTGCCCAGGGCGTCGTAGGCGTAGTTTACCGTGGAGGAAGGCGTGGCCACCTCGGTGAGCTTGTCCATGCCGTTGTAGGAGTAGCTGGTGGTGTCTGAGCCGGTGGTCTTGCTGGTGATAGCGCCGTTGGCGTCGTAGGAGTAGTCGGTGGTCGTGCCGTTGTTTGTTGAAGAGATGAGCTGGTTGGCCTCGTTGTAGGCGTAGCTGGTCTGGCCGGTGGCGGGATTAGTTAAGCTCGTGCGGTTGCCGGTGTGGTCGTAGGCGTAGGAGATATTGCCGTAGCCGCCGATGTTCTCGGCCGTTAGCCGGTTTAGGGCGTCGTAGCTGTAGGTGGTGCTGTAGAGCCCGGTGGACTCGCCTTTCTGGGTTATGTTGCCGGAGGCATCGTAGGCCTGGGAAAACCACTGCTGCCAGACACCGTTGTTTTTTATGGCCTCCATGGAAGTGACGCGGTTGTCGGCGTCATAGTTATAGAAACTGCCGATGCCGTTGGGGTAATGCTTGTAGGTGAGGTTGCCGGCAGCGTCATAGGTGAAGCTCGAGGTCTGATTGTTTCGGGTAACGCTCGCCATCTGGTTTCTGGGAGTGTATGAGTAGGTCGTTGCAAAGTTGTTGCCAGAGACGCTGTCCTGCTGAGAGGTTAAATTGCCGGCCGGATCATAGCTGTAGTCCTGGGTGGCTCCGAAGGCGTCTTCTACATGGGAGAGAAGACCTCGCGGATTGTAGGTAAAGGAGACGGTCTTGCTGGCAGAGTTATCCGTGGCTGACAGCTGCTGGTGGTTGGCGTCGTACGTAAATGTGAAGGATGCGTTTTGCCGGTCGGTGATGCCGGTGAGGTTATAGACCCCGTCGTAGGAGTAGGTGATGGTGCCAGCGGTTGTTTCGTCGGTCAACAGATGGCCGGCCTTGTTGTAGCTGTAGCTTTTTTCCAGGAGGTAGCTTCCGCCGCCGGCGTCGACCTTCTCATTTGTCAGCCGGTTTAGCTCATCGTAACCGTAGTAAGTCGTGTGGCCCTCGGCGTCGGTTTGGGAGGTGCGGTTGCCGTTTTTATCGTAGCCGTAGCCGGTTACCCCGCCCATGGGATCGGTGACGCTGGTGAGATAGTCACTCGGGCTATAGGCGTAGAGCGTCTCGTGGCCCAGAGCGTCCCTGCTCTTTACGATGTTTCCTGCACCGTCGTAGGCCGTATATGTGGAGCTTCCAACCGCATCGGTCGATTGCCTCAGGCGGCTCAGCTCGTCATAACTGTAAGAGGTCGTGTGGCTTAGCGGATCGGTACTTGAAAGCAGCTGATCGGCTGCGTCATAGGCGTAGGACGTCGTCCTGGTAGCGTTGTCCAGATCGGGCACGGTGATGGCTGTCACCCGGTTGAGATGGTCGAAAGTCCTGGTGGTGGTTCTTCCTAGCGGATCGGTTGCCGTGAGCTGGTTGCCTTCGTCGTCGTAGGTAAAGCTGGTCACATATTCCTCGGGGTCCTTGGCCGTGACCATGCGATTGTTCTTGTCGAAGGTGAAGTAGCTCCAGTTGCCGTTTCTGTCCTTTGCTTCGGTCTTGTTGCCGGTGACGTCGTATCTGAACTGGAGCGTATTTAGCTTGTCATCGGTAACGGTGTCGAGGCGGTTTGTTGCAGTGTACGAATATGAAGTGTTCTTACCCTCGGGATCGATCTGGAGAGTCCGGTTATTGGCGCGGTCGTACTGGTACTCGGTGGTGGCCACAACTGCCGGATCGGTGAAGTGCCTGGTTTGAGTTAGAAGATTGCCCACATTGTCGTAGGTGAAGTCGGTGACGTTCCCGTTTCCGTCGACTTGCTGGGTCTTTCTGCCCAGATCGTCGAAGATGTAGCCGATGGTTATCTGATCGCCGCTGGGACGGTTGGTATTTCTGGTCTCGGAGCTGAGATAACCGGTGTTGCTGTCATAGATGTAGCTGGTGATATCGCCGTTGGCGTCGGTATGCGTAGCCTTGGTGCCGTCGCTGTTGTAGGTAAAGGACTCGGTGTAGTTTGAGACGGCGGCGCTATAGTTAGTGACCGCAGGGTAGGCCACCTGGGTGAGATAGGTTCCGGAAACATCATAGGTATAGCTGGTGGTAAATCCCCTTGAATCGGTTTTGGTCAGCGGATGGTTCTTGGCGTTATAGGTGTAGTGGGTGTGCTGCTGCTCGGTAAGGCCATATGCCTTGTAGCTGTCGGTGACGTTGCCGTAGCTATCAAAGACCTGTTTGGTTAGACCACCGCGCCTGTCGGTGAACGAGTCGCGGTTGCCATAGCCGTCATAGGTGTAGAGCGTTTCCTTGCCGTATGGGTCTGTCTCCTTAATCAGATGGTAGCTGGAATCGTAGTAGAAGTAGGTAATTTCGTCCTTGGCGGAATCGAGAGGATCCATCTGCCGCGTCATCTTGGTCTGGCCGGGGACGCTATAGTCAAAGCTCAGCAGATGATCTTCGGCATCCTTCTGGCTTGTCACTTGATGAGTACCGATGTCGTAAATGTTCTTCGCTGAGGTATGGCCTTCAGGGTCGGTGATTCCGGTGATGCGATGATCGTTATTTTCGTAGAGATAGTTAGTCGTGTGGTTGTTCTGGTCGGTTACAGATGTGAGATCGGCGCCTCCGTCAGACGTAGCAGTATAGCTGAAAGTGACGGAGTGAGTGAGAGGATCGGTTATATGATCGATGCGGTTGAAATTTGCCTGGGCCGGGTCGGTTCCCCATGTAACCGAAAGCGTCCTGCCCGCCGGTTCGGTGATCGTGGCCAGCTGCTTGTTGGCGTTGTATGCGAACGTGGTGGTCTGGCCTGTTTCTGAAACCTCGGAGGCCAGGGCATTGTCACTGTTAAAGTTGTAGATGACCTGCTGCTGGGTTAAAAGGCGGAAGGTGCCGTCTGTTGCGTTTAAGCTCAAGGCGTCATGCCGGCCGGCCGGCGGGGAGTAGGACCCGTCTGGATTTAGAGTAAAGATGTCCTGCCGGCCGTCGCCTCGCAGGATGACCACGTTTCCATTTGCCAGCGGACTTACACTAATCTGCCAGTTAAAAGACCAACCATATCCAAGAACACCGTCACTCAAGTCATTGGAGTTGTAGGTTCGGTCAAATTCCAGTGGCAGGCCCTTGGTGGGTATGTCGATGTCCTTGTGCTGATAGACAAAGGCGCCGGTGGCGGTGTTTATGGGGTCGCCGCAGTAGGCGCAGTAATCGTCGAGACCTAATGTCGCCTGGTAGGCGGCGCCAGCGGCGGTAAAGGGGATGCGCGACCAGGGGGCAGCGTTTACGGGTCCCGAGAAGCCGTTGCCGATGCCGTAGGGCTTGGGGCCGTGTTTGCTTCCCCAGTAGTTGTGGGTGGCGTCCAGGGCAACACTGCTAGAAATACCATTGTTATTGCCAAAGATATCGTTGTAATGAATCGAGGGGCTGCCAGAAGCAATGTGGACGCCACTACAGCCTGAGTAGCTTATAGCCGTATTCTTTATCGCTGGCGAGCCACCACTTATATATATCTCTCCCTGGTCGTAATAACCAATGTATTTGCTGCCGCCATAGCGGATCACCGAATTTTCAATATCACCTGAACTGCCAGATTCAAACTGGATATTTAACCAGTCGCCTGGAAGCGGTTGGGTAGCGCCATTGTCATTGTTGGTGTCGCCGCCGTAATCGTCAAATAGAGAGGTGAAGACTACGTTATTGGCGTTTAGAGAACCTTGGGCCTGAACATCGAAACCGCCGTAGGGATTTGTCTGCGTTTGACCGCTTCGGGTAGCCAGGAATTTTACGACGGAGCCGGTTTCTATAGTCAGTGATGCTCCGCTTTTTATATCGGTATAGCGGTCATTCGGGTAGTAACCTTCATATTTTCCTGCATCAACATACGGAGAATTGGAAAGCGGCCAGGTTGTAGTCTGGGTGACATGACCAGTGAGATACATACCATCATACTTGTTGCCGGAGTATGTATTATTTACTACGTTTGCACCAATTGTTGCCGGTATATTGACCCCGGCGCGTCCGTTTCCCGAAAAACTGTTCCCCGAAAGGGTGGATAAGGGTTGCTCAGAATATAATCCGTCGAAACCATTATTTAAAAAGAAAGAATCTGTTATCTGGGCCCCGCCTGTATTCGGGAATATATATAAACCATAACCATAAGAATTAGAAAAAGTGGAGCCGGAAATTGAAATGCTCGTGGTACTGGAAATGGTGACCATGCCAGATGAAAGGAAACCGCCATAGAGGACCTTACAATTGGTAAGCGATCCAGCACCAGCAGATTCAAACATGATGTATTTCCAGTCACCATTGTTTGCTGGCCCATGATCGCCATCCGTGTCTCCGCCGTTAGCATCATCCTTTAATGATGTAAAAATAGCTCCTGAGGCGGATAAGGTGCCATTGACCATAAGGGAAGTTTGAGTCTGAAATTTGACGACGACGCCCGAATCAACCGTGAGCGTTTTGTACTGTGCCACCGTGAGGTCGCTATCGATCACATACGGACTATTGGCCGCGGTCCATTCAGTGTCGGTTGAGATGGAGCCGCTGACGTGAGTAGCTGCATAAGCGGAAGGGCTATAGATTATCGTGAAAGCAAGTCCAAGGAAAGTCGCTGCAATGAGGCTGAACAAAAGGCGGCGCAAATGGCCGCCGATGACGAAATGATTACCCGGAAAGATAGTCGCGCTCACAATTCCTCCCCATCAGAAAATCATGATAAAAGCTCCCACCTGTTGCTGCTGCTGTCTGCTTCCCGAGAGTGCTTCGGCGAGAAATTATCAGATGCGACTAATGTAGTCAACAAAAGGCCCTGCGTCGATTTGTAAATGCGCCCTCATTCTCGTGAAAAACGTTCACTATTCCATCCCAGCCCTCACCAACCTCCTCAACCTATGATTCACCGCCGACTTGCTAAGCGGCGGCTCGGCCATTTGACCCAGTTCGGCAATTGTGGTAGACGGATGTGCCAGGCGCAGCTCGGCGATCTCTAACAACGGCTGGCTGAGGCGCTCCCATGCCCCACTCCGTTGCAGCCGTTGAATCGCTTCGATCTGGCGGGCGGCGGCGCGCGAACAGCGGGCGGCGTTGGCCTGGTCGCAGTTGGCGAGACGGTTGGCTCCCTCACGCACGCGGCTGACGACCGAGCGCTCCTCGAACTTGAGCGCCGCCTGATGGGCTCCGGTCGTCACCAGGAAATCGCGGATGGTATCGAGGCTTTTTGAATAAACTGCCGGGCGCGTGCTGCGGTTTGTCAGCGACAGTTTGAGGTCCAGCGCCTGCGCCGCCTCTTTTATAGTCTCCAGGAACGCGGGGTTGTCGGAGTAGATCTCGAGGTGCGCCGGTTTGCCCGGCTCGCTGACCGAGCCCGAGGCGATGAAGGCGCCGCGCAGGAACGACACGCGGCAACAGGGACGCTTGATGATGCGGTGAGGCAGCCGGTCCTGCAGGGACATCGAATCCGACAGCACGCCAATCTCATTGAGGAACTGCACCAGGCGGCCGCCGCCTTCCAGATGGATCTCGTAGCGTTTGTGCGGGCCCAGGCGGCGTTCTTCGATTATCCGCACCTCGATCGGCAAGTCAAACGACCTCACCAGGGACACCGCCGTGCGCGCCGTCGCCGAGAGGCCGAAGGACGCATGCAGGCCGTACTGCTCATGGGCCTTGATGTGGAAGCTTCCCGCGGCGCGAAAGAGCGCCGCCAGCTCGGCGATGCGGCAGCATGGCCGTTCGCGGGAGACGCGGTTGAGTTCCTGTTTTACCTGTGTGGTAAAGGACATGGCAAATTGTTTCGGCTGCTTGGCTGTGCACAGCAATCAGGGCGCGGCGCCGGCGCCGTTTTACTACAACAGCGACATGACCGCGGCCGCGAGCTTCTGGCTGTCATGGCGGAAGTAGTTGCCGCCCGAGGCCACCTCGGCCGCGTGGACCTTCACTCCCAGCGGCTGCAGGCGGCCTTCATCGATCACTACCGGCAGCGCTCCCTTGGCGTGGTAGAACTCCACGACCGGTGACGGCGGTTCGGACGTGTTGACCAGTATGCCGTCGACGATGCCCGGCCGCGAGTGCGCGATGAGAGCTTCCAGATGATCGGCGGCGGTAAAGCCGATGGTCTCGCCCGGCTGGGTCATGACGTTACAGACAAACAGCCGCGGGCAATCGGCGCCGGCGACGGCGTCGGCGATGCCGCCGATCAGCAGGTTGGGGATGATGCTGGTGAAAAGGCTTCCCGGCCCCGCGACGATGATGTCGGCCGCGGCGATCGCGGCCAGCACGTCATCGGTCGGGCGCGCATCCTCCGGGTGCAGCCAGATGCGGCTGCAGGCGCGGTTGGAGCCGGCGATCGCCGACTGCCCCTCGACCATCTCGCCGTCGTCGAGCTCGGCCTTGAGCCAGACCATGTCCAGCGAAGCCGGCAGCACCGTGCCGCGGGTCTTGAGGATCTTGCTCGACAGGCGCACCGCTTCCTCGAAATCTCCGGACACGCGCGTGAGCGCCGCCAGGAAGAGGTTGCCGAAGCTGTGTCCCGAGAGGGGCCCTTCCTCGAAACGGTACTGAAAGAGTTCGCCCATCAGCGATTCGTCCTCAGCCAGGGCTACCAGGCAGTTACGGATGTCGCCCGGCGGGATGATGCCCATCTCGCGGCGCAGGCGTCCGGAGCTGCCACCGTCGTCAGCGACGGTCACGACCGCGGTGAGGTCCGTCGTGTAGAACTTGAGGCCGCTCAGGAGAGTGGCAAGGCCGGTGCCGCCTCCCAGGACCACTACTGAAGGGTTGTCACTCAGACGCGGCACCCGAGGTTAATCCTTGGCGAGGTCCCGGTGCCGGGAAACGACGCTGTAATCGTATTTCTTCCCCCGGTAATGCCTGGCCAGCCATTCGGTGATGGCCACCGAGCGATGGCGGCCGCCGGTGCAGCCGATGGCGACGACCAGGCCCGACTTGCCCTCGGCCACGTAGAGCGGCAGCAGGTAGTCGAGCAGGTCGGTGAGCTTGACGAAAAATTCCTTGGCCACCGGGTGGCGCACTACATAGTGGCTCACCGCCTTGTCGAGCCCTGACAAAGGCTTAAGCTCAGGTTCATAGTTAGGATTGGGCAGGAAGCGCACGTCGAAGACGAGGTCGGCGTCGAGCGGCGCCCCGTACTTGAAGCCGAAGGAGACAAAGGTGACGATGAACTCGCTGACGCCCCCGGGAGTTGCTTCCCTGACGATGCCGGCGCGGAGTTCATGAATGTTGAGGCCGGTGGTGTCGATGACCCAGCCGGCGCGCTCCTTGAGCCCATGCAGCATCTCCCGCTCGTGGCGGATTCCCTCGGGGATATTGCCGTTGGGAGCCAGCGGATGCGGGCGGCGCGTCTCCTTGAAACGGCGCAGCAGGGCTTCGTCGGAGGCTTCCATGAAGAGCAGCTGATAGCTGATGCCCTTGCTGTCGAGCTCGTTGAGGCAGCCTTCGATCTCGGCGAAATACTGCCCGCCGCGAACGTCGCTGACCACGGCCACGCGCTCGACCTTGCTGCCTTCCAGAGAGAAGAGGTCGGCGGCGGCGGCGATCATCTGCGGCGGCAGGTTATCGATGCAGAAGAAGCCGGCGTCTTCAAAGGCGGCCATGGCATGCGACTTGCCCGCCCCGGAGAGTCCGGTGATGATGGTCAGTTCGATCTTGTGGTGGAGTTCTTCCATAAGTCAGAGTCTATTGGATAAAGCCCTCGAGCTCCAGTAGGCGGGGCTTCCATTCGTCGCCGGCGGAGAAACGGCCGGGGCGGCCGTCGCTTTTGAGCACGCGGTGGCAGGGGAGGATCAGCGGCAGCGGATTGGCGGCCATGAGGTTGCCGACGGCGCGGTGCGCCTGGGGATAGCCGGCCTCAGCGGCCAGCTCGCCGTAAGATGTCGTGCGCCCGTAGGAGACGGCCGCGAGCGCCCTGATGACGTCGAGCTGAAATGGCGTCGGGAAGAGCCGGCCGAGTGGTATGTCGTCAAGCGGGAAGCCGGCCGGCTCGCCGCGGAAGTACGATTCAAGCAGGCGGGCGTAGAGAATCTCGGAATCTGTATGAGGTTCCGAAGGTTGTTGCTGCCTGCCGGCTTTCAGGTGCTGCAAGCTCGCCGGCTCGGGCGCCACGCCGGGCAGCGAAGTGGCGACGAGTTCGCCATCATGCCAGTAGAGTATTCCTTCCCCGAAACGGGTCTCATATTTTACGCGGCGGATGCCGCCGGTTCTGGCTTGCGCGACCGTTCGTTCTGCTTTTTTGGAAATCAACTGCTGCAATTTCTCACTCCTCTTCGTTTCTCCCAAATCGATGGACAAAAGCATACACCTCCCTGGCGGTCTTGGCCGGCAGGCCGGGCACCGCCTCGAGCTCGTCACGGCTGGCGGCGAGGAATCTCTCGGGAGCGCCGAAATGCGCCAGGATCGCCTTCTTGCGGGCCGGGCCGATGCCGGGGATGCCGTCGAGGATGGAACCGGTGACGGCGCGCCCGCGCCGCTGCCGGTGAAAAGTTATGGCGAAACGGTGCGCCTCGTTTCTTATCTGCACCAGCAGGCTGAGCGCCGGCGAATCCTGGGGCAGGCGCAGCGGCCGTGGCTTGCCGGAACGGTAGATCTCTTCGTAGCGTTTGGCCAGGCCGATGACCGGAATCTCCTTGAGTCCGGCCGCGGCCAGGGCTCCCGCGGCGGCCGACACCTGCCCGGCGCCGCCGTCGACGACGACAAGGTCGGGGCGGATGGAGAAGCTGTCGTCGGGCCCGGGCTCCGTGAGCGCCTGCTCCGCTGCATCGATCTTCGCCATAGTATCCGCCGCGGCGTTTTCATTCCCGCGTGCAAACCGCCGCCGCAGGACCTCGGCCATCATGGCGAAATCATCAGGGCCTGCGGCCTCACGGATGCCGAATTTGCGGTAATGTCCCGGCCGGGCCAGTCCTTCCTCGAAGACGACCATCGAGCCGACCGGGTGCTCGGCGCCGATGTTGGAGATGTCGTAGCATTCGATGCGGCGGGGGATTTTTTTGAGTCCCAGCTCTTTTTTAAGGTCGGTCAGCGCCTTGGCCGGGCGCGATTTCTTCTCCTCCTCGCGCAGGCGGTCATACTCAAAGGCGATCCTGGCGTTCTCGGCCGCCATCTTCGAAAGGTTGCGCCGTTTATTGCGCACGGAGGTCAGCACCTCGACACGCGAGCCTTTGAGCCTGCTTAAAAATTCGCTTAAAGCCTCGGCAATCGGCGAGAACTTCCCCGGGACGACAACCTCGCCCGGCAAACCGATGGGGCTGGAATAGTAATGGATCATGAACTGCTCGAGGATATCGCTCTCTTTCTCGCCGGCGACGTTCCCCAGGAAGAAACTGCGGCGGTCGCTCAGCGAGCCGTCGCGCACCTGCAGCACCTGGACGTTGGCGGAATCGCCCTCCGCATGGATGCCGATAAAGTCGGCGCTTTCCACCCCCGAGGCCGTCGTCTGCTGCTTTTCGAGCAGATGGTCAAGTGCCTGGATGCGGTTACGGATGATCGCGGCTTCCTCGTATCGCTGTCCCGAGGCCGCCGACTCCATGGCCCGCTGCAGCTCCTCGGCAAGCCCTTCCGACTTGCCGGACAGCAGTTTCACTATCTTGTTGATCATGTCCCTGTATGTCACAGCATCGACCCGCTTGTCGCAGGGCGCCATGCACAGTCCGATGTGATAGTTGAGACAGGGCGAACCGGTGCGCCTGCCGGGTTCGGGTCCGCGGCACTTGCGGTAGGGATAGATCTTGCCGAGCATCTCGACGATCTCGCGCACGTTGCCCGCCCTGGTGAATGGCCCGAAATAGACGACGCCGGCGCGGTGCGCCTTGCGCGTGATCGACACCCGCGGGAATTCCTCGCTGACTGTGATGGCGACATACGGATAGGACTTGTCGTCGCGCAGCATGACGTTGAACGGCGGCCGGTAATGCTTGATGAAGTTGGACTCCAGCAGCAGCGCCTCGGTCTCGCTGCCGGTGACGACGAAATCGAAATCGTGGATGCGTTTGACCAGCCGCGCGATACGCATCTCCTCGACGGGGCTGGCCTTACGGAAGTACGAGCGCACGCGATTGCGCAGCGACTTGGCCTTGCCGACGTAAAGCACCTTGCCGGCGGCGTCGCGGAAGACGTATATGCCCGGACTGTCAGGAAGCGAGCCCAGCAGGGTCCTGGTGCGTTTGGTGGTCTTGTTCTCGGAAATCTTGGTGTCTGTCATAGGATGCGGCCGCTCGTGGCGCCAGTATCATTAAATGTGGAATATCCCCGCAAAAGCAGGTTTTTGTGCCGTACTAATGATAGCACCGGGAGGTTCTTTTTGGGGAAGCGAAATGGGAGCCGTTCCGGCTCCCATTTCGCGAAGGTTGATTGACAATCTATCCTGCTGCGCATCCGTCTGCGGAGGACGGGAGGCTCGACCGCCGTATGCAAATCAGTTACCACTATGCCTCGGCCGCACTGGTCTCTCTTACCTGCGCAACATAAATGTCATTTCGTTGGCGGGAATGGTTTCCCTTCCCCACTTAACATTAAATCAGACCGGCAGCTTGCGAATGATCTTGTCGGAGATGAGGTTCATCGTCTCAGATCCTGGCTTGGGCGCGAACAGCAACCCCAGCACCAGGCCCACGAGCACGCCGAAGAGCAGTTTTTTCATGCCGTGGTGGTGATTGCCGTTGCCGGCGGATTTCTTTTTGCAGCAATGCATGGAGATCGCCTCCTGTTGGGTTGAGCGTTTACGCAAATCAGCGCTGCATTTTGAGCGCGAAACAAGCAACGGAGACCTTGCGGCCTCCGTTGCGGAGCTTCAGATTCAAAAGGAAGGAACCCCTAGCGCCTGCGGGACTTCGCCTTCGACTTGGCCTTTGCCTTCGGTTTGGCCTTGGCCTTTGCCTTCGGTTTGGCTTTTGCCTTGGCTTTCGGCTTGGCTTTCGGCTTGGCCGCTGCCTTGCGAGTCGCCTTCCTGGCGGTTGCCTTCCTGGCGGCCGACTTGGCCTTGGCCTTCGGCTTTGCCTTGGCTTTCGGCTTGCTGACGCCGCCGCCCTTCATCTTCTTCTCGATATCGCGCTTGAACGCCTTCCAGTCGCGACCATAGAGCCGGTAAGGGTTCCAGGCCGTGACCGTCTTGGTGAAGCGGTTGAACTCGTGGAAGTTCGGCGCGCGGCCGAGCTTCTTGGCGATGCGCACACCCTCGTCGATGTAACGCTCGCGGGTGGGCTTGCGCGGCTTCTCGAGACCGACGGAGACCTTAAGCTCCCGTACGCTCATGCCCATGCGCAGGGCCGGATACTTGGCGTCGACCTTGCCCAGCTTCACGAGCCTTTTCATCTCATCCTTGGTGCGGCGCGCCGCGGGAATCATGCCGGCTTTGCGGACCGCGTTGGTCCAGCCACCGAAACGGGCGCGGATTGCTTCAGCGCTGGGACGATTCTTCCCGGCGAGGTACCCATGGTAGGTAGGTCCCATCATCCCGTCTTTGTCTTGTTTCTTGCCCTCTGCTTTGAGCGCATTCAACAGGTCCTGGTCACTGTAGATCTTGTCCATTCTCCTACCTCTCCTTAATTCGGCCCCGTCCTACCGGGGTCTGGAAATGAAACCCCTGAGGGTTTCCCACCAATATATTGCCGGATTTGACCGGCTGCTAAACAGTCCCCCGAGACTGATATTGCCTTCGTCTCTGGTTGCCCGCCTTCTCCTCGCATAAGCAAACCCCCCATGAGTCAGCTCAGCAACTCCACCACCTGGTCAAGTATGCGCTCGGCGCATTCCCTCTTGGTGGTCTTCCCTACAAATATGTCTTCACGTCCGGGCGCCATGATTGTAATTTCATTGAGGTTGGATTCGAATCCGATGTCGGCCCGGGAGATGTCGTTGAAGACGATCATGCCCAGGCCTTTCTCAAGAAGCTTACTCCTGGCCCGTTCGCGGTTATCTTCGCCGTACTCCGCGGAAAATCCTACTTTTAACCTGCCATTTCCATTGCCTTGCAGATGAGACACAATATCACTGGTTGGCACAAGCTGCAAGTCATTTTTTCCCTCCCGCTCAAGCTTTCCCGTTGCTTCTCCAGCCGAAACCTTATAGTCAGAAACGGCGGCGGCCATCAACAAAACATCGCAACGCTCAAACTCTACCTCAACCGCTTTTTGCAGATCCGAAGATGACGTCACGTCAACGTACTTTATGGCAGGGTTACGGGCAATGGTACAGTTTGCAGCGATAACGGTCACTTCGGCTCCACGGTCAAGCGCCGCGTCGGCCATGGCGAAACCCATGCGGCCACTGGAGCGGTTTGTGATGTATCTCACGGAGTCGAGCGGTTCCCTGGTGCCGCCGGCGGTTACCAGGATACGGACTCCCTTGAGGTCAACCTTGCTAATCGGATCGGTTGACAAAGCGGATGACAGTAACTTTTCGAGATGTCCGGCAATGTCAGACGGCTCGGCCATGCGGCCGGCGCCCTCCTCGCCGCAGGCAAGCTCGCCGGTTCCGGGATCGATAACAGCGACGCCACGGCGGCGCAGCGTCGCCAGATTTTCCTTAACGGCCGGGTGCTCCCACATGCGTTCGTTCATGGCAGGGCAGATGACGACGGGAGCCTGAGTGGCCAGGTAGGTCGAAAGCAGGAGGTTGTCGGCGATGCCGGCGGCCATCTTGCCGATTGTGTCCGCCGTCGCCGGCGCGACCAGCATCAGGTCGGCGCTGGCAAGCTCGATGTGGCTGAAGGCATCGGTCGAAGCCTCGAACTGATCGACGGCGACGGGATGGCCGCTCAGGGCCTGGAAGGACATCTCACCCACGAATTTGAGGCTCGAAGGGGTCTGCACGACGTGTACGTCATGGCCTGCGCGCGTCAAGAGGCGCAACAGCTCGACCGCCTTGTAGGCGGCGATGCTGCCGGTGACTGCAAGAGTGATTCTTTTGCCGGTGCTCTTCATGGCAAAGGGTCAGACCGTTCCTGGAATGGCCTGGGAAGACCGCCGCGTAATGTGAAGCCTATACGCGGTAGCGGTAGGAGATGTGGCCTTCCGCGATTTCCTCGAGAGCGATCGTGAGGATGTTGCGGCTGCGCGTGTCAAGCAGCGGCGGCGGTATATCGTCGATGCTGCCCTCTTCGCGGTTGCGGTAATAATTATTTATCTGCCGCGCGCGCTTGGCCGCGATTGTGACCAGAGCATACTTGGAGTCAACTTTCTCCAAGAGCAAGTCTATCCTGGGTTTGTTCAACTCTTCCTCCTCGAAATCTCAGCCCGGCTGGACCTGATGTACTCTTCGAGCTCATCGGCCGCTTGACTGACAGTTTGATTGACTACAATGTAGTCAAATTCCTTCTGAGACGCAAGTTCCTCATCGGCACGCTCGAGGCGCAACTTTCGCTCGGTGTCGGCTTCGGTGTTCCTGCCCGCGAGCCGGGAGCGCAATTCCTCGACGGAAGGAGGCGCGATGAATATCAGTATCGCCTCCGGCATCTGCTTGCGGATATTGCGGGCTCCTTCCAGCTCGATCTCGAGGATGACGTCCTCGCCCGAGTCCAGCTGCCGTACCACCTCGCTCTTCAAAGTTCCATAACGGTTGTTGCCGTAGCTGACATATTCGAGAAAGTCTCCCGCTTTTACGCGTTCCTCAAACTCATCGGGAGTCAGGAAGTAATACTCGCGGCCATCTATCTCTTCGGCTCGGCGGGGACGGGTGGTTGCGGACCTGGAGAGGGAGGTATGCTCGAGGCGCGGCAGGACTTCGCCGATCAGTGTGCCCTTGCCGACGCCGGAGGGTCCGGAGATTACCAGGAGCCGGCCGCGTTGACCGCGGCTTTTCTCCGGGACTTCGCTGCTACGGGCGAAAAAAAGTCACCAGCTCCCGGCGCTGCCTTTCAGATAGTCCGCCCACGGTCTTGTTGGGGCTGATGCGGCAGTGGTTTAGAACCTTGGTGGATTTTACCTTGCCACAATTAGGGACGGCCAGCAAAACATCAACGACCTTGGCGGTCTTGATGAATTCGGGCGGTTCCGCCAGGATCTCATCGATCTTTTTATGGCCCCGTTTCAGGTCCTTCTTTAGGCGCGCGCGCCTGGAGCGAATATCATTCGCTCGCCTGAGCGCATCGAGACGCTGCTCAAGAGTCCTTACCGGGGTGGCGGATGTCGGTTCGGAAGGAGACATCATCGGCTATTATATGAATTTGGAGGCTCGATTTGCAAGAAGTATCTGTCGCCCGCGCTTATATCAAAATCCCGCCCTGCGCGGGTAAATTCCGTTTCCTTGTGATATCGTAGCGGCGCAAAGGTCATTTAAGCAGCCAGGTAAACGAGAAAGGACAGGTATGCGAAAAAAAATAGCGGCAACTATTTTTGCGGTCGCGCTGGGACTGGCGGTCCTTTTGCTTATGGGTGGATGTGGAGGAGACGACAGCAGTTCGCAGCAGCCACACTCGGGCCTTGCCGGAATCAATACCGGCGACACGCTCGACAGGCGCCTCGAGCAGCTGAAGCAGATGGAGATGACGGTCGAGGTGGTCAATGACGGCCAGAGCTCCGGCAAATGGACGCAGAAAGCCGGCAGCTGGCGCTGGGACGATCCCACCGACAAGACTTCCTACATGATCTATAACAGCCAGAAGAAAAAGACCTGGGTGGTCAGTGGCAATTCCGCCACGGAGACCGCCGGCGATTCCGAGTCCCTGGTCTCCGGATATAACCCGGCAATGATCATGGGAATCTATTCGATGATGCCGCGCACCGGCGGTTCGGATAACACCTGGGAGTTCAGCGTCCCCGGAGCCGGCAAGCTGACCATGGAGATGAACGGCCCCGAAGGCCTTCCGACCAAGATGACCAGCGAGGACGCCCAGACGGGCAAGACCACGGTCACCGAGTTCAAATACAGCAATGTCGGCAACGTCCCTGACAGCACCTTTGAGCTGCCGGCGAACATCGAGATCATTCCGGCGGGTGGCACCGGCACGAATAGCAACGGTTACGGCGGCGGCGGCGTGAGCGTGCCGGGCATGAGCACAAATATCGCGCCAGGAGGCGCCAGCCCCAGTCAATAGCAGGGACCAAATTGATGAACCGGTTTTCGGGAAGCTTGAGGCCGGAAGTGGATTTAGAGCGGAAAAGGGATTTGGAGCGGAAAAATCACGGGCGGCCTTACGGCCGCCCGTTATCATTCCCGGATTTCCACAAGCTCCTCAGGCCATGCCGATGAGCTCTTTCACGGACCCGATACCGCGGATCTCCATGAGATCGGCCAGCTCGCCGGTGAGGCGCGAGGCCAGCATCGGATCGCGGAAGGTGGCCGTGCCGACAGCCACCGCGCTGGCGCCGGCGGCCAGGAATTCGAGCACGTCCTGCGCCGTCGTGACCCCGCCCATGCCGATCACGGGCAGTTCCAGGGCCCGGCTCACCATGTAAACCGCGCGCAACGCCACCGGCTTGATCGCCGGCCCCGAAAGGCCGCCGGTCGTGTGGCCGAGCACCGGCTTCAGGGTCCAGGGGTCGAGCGCCATGCCGTGCACCGTATTGATCAGCGAGATACAGTCGGCGCCGGCGGCGGCGGCGGCCTGAGCCAGCTGCACGATATCGGTGACATTGGGGGTTAGTTTGACAATAAGAAATTTTGTGGTATTTTCCCGCGCCAGCGCGGTGGCGCGCGCCGTGCGGTCGGGATCGCATCCGAGCGCCCGTCCGTCCAGCTCGACGTTGGGGCAGGAGACGTTGAGCTCGATGGCGGCGACTTCCTCACAAGCTTCGAGCATCCCCGCCGCTTCGCCATATCCGGCCGTCTTGTCAGCGGCGACGCTGGCGATGAGCGGCGCCGGCAGCTTCGAAAGCAGCGGCAGATCTTCCTCGATGAAGTTCTTGATGCCCTTGTTGGCGAGCCCTATGGAGTTGAGCAGGCCTGCCGCGGATTCGTAGAGGCGCGGCGGCTGGTTGCCGGTCCTGGGCTCGAGGGTGACCGTCTTGGGAACGTAGGCGGCGAAGGGGAAATCGCTGAAAAGATCGGCTTCCAGGACGTTGTCGGCGGCAAGCACGTCGAAGGTCCCAGAGGCGTTGATCAGAGGATGCCGCAGCTCCAGGGAGCCGAGACTTGTTTTCAGACCGGTCATGCGGATTCCTTGAGATTTGTTGACGGCTTCACCATTCGATCTCACCCGCAGGGAAGACCGGACCCTCGCTGCAGACCCGACGATAGCCGCTTTTGGTGCTGATGACGCAACCCTGGCAGGCGCCGACGCCGCAGGCCATGTGGGCCGCCACCGACAGCTGCGCCGTCGTGCCGCAGTCGTGTGCGATCCGGGATACGGCGGCCAGCATCGGATCGGGTCCGCAGGCAAAGATCTCGGCGCCGGCCTCGGCGCTGCTGTCATCGCCGGTTTCCAGCGGCAACGAGCCCATCTCCGCCAGGCATCCCGGCAGCGGCTCGCTGATGAGCCCCTGGCTTCCCATTGACCCGTCTTCAGTAAAAATGTCAACGGCCACCTCGCGGAAGAGCTCGCCCGCGACCGCCTGGCCTCTGGTTTTAAATCCTAACAGGCAGCGCACTTGCCTTCCCCGCTCCGAAAGCGCCCGGGCCAGGAACGCCAGCGGCGCGGCGCCGATGCCGCCGCCGACGACAAGCGCCGGACCGCTGCCGGTGATGTCAAAGCCGTTTCCCAGCGGGCCCAGCACCGACAGCCTGTCGCCCACGCGCAGATCCGCCAGCGATGCGGTACCGCGGCCGACCGGCTCGATCAGCACCTTGACCAGGTCGGAATCGATCTCATGTACACAGATGGGCCTCGGTAGCAACGGGTCGAGTGACTGGCCGGCGGCGCGCACCATCATGAACTGCCCCGGGCGCGCCAAGGCCGCCACCTCGCGGGCGACAAGGGATAAAAGTCGGTAAGCCCCTACCGGCCGGCTCTCGACGACGGGACAGTCGTAAAGGCTAGCTGGTATGAGTGGGGCGTCCATGCAGATACTGGAGAGTGTGGAGCTGGATACCGGGCTCGCGGCTCGCCTCGATGGCGGCCACGGCGGCCTCGGCTCCGGCCATGGTGGTCAGACAGGGAACGCCCGTGCGCAAGGTGGCGCGGCGGATCTCGTAGCCGTCGGCGCGGGCGCCGCGGCCGCGAGGCGTGTTGATAACAGCGTCGATCTTGCCCGTCAGGATCATGTCGACGACGTGGGGCTTGCCCTCGGTGAACTTGCGCACCGGCTCGGCGGGAACGCCGGCCTCCCTGAGGCCCTCGGCCGTGCCGGCGGTGGCGTAAATATGAAAACCCAGCTCGTGCAGGCGCTGAGCGAGCACGATCGCCTGCGGCTTGTCGGAATCGCAGACGCTGACGAAGATGCTTCCCCGGGAAGGAAGCGTCTGGCCCGCCCCTTCCTGGGCTTTGGCAAAGGCTATGGGGAAGGTAGTGGCCACGCCCATGACCTCGCCGGTCGACTTCATCTCAGGACCGAGCGTGGTGTCGGCGCCCGGCAGGCGCGAGAACGGCAGCACCGCTTCCTTGACGGTCACGTGCGGATGAACCGGCGCCGTGGGCAGGTCCATTTCCGCCAGCTTCTGCCCCAGGACCACGCGCGTTGCGACCTTGGCCAGCGGCACACCGGTCGACTTGCTGACAAAGGGTACCGTGCGCGAGCCGCGCGGGTTTGCTTCCAGGACGTAGACCTCGTCGTTCTTAACCGCGTACTGGATGTTGATGAGTCCGATGACTCCCAGCTCGAGCGCCAGGCTGGCGGTGTGCTCGCGCACCCGCTCGACCAGGCGTTCGGCCAGGGAAAAAGTCGGGATGACGCAGGCGCTGTCGCCGGAATGGACCCCGGCCTCTTCGATGTGCTGCATGACCGCGCCGATATACACGTCTTCGCCGTCGCAGACCGCGTCGACATCGATCTCGATAGCATCTTCCAGAAACTTGTCAAGCAGGATCGGGTGCTTGGGCGACGCCTTTACCGCCGTCTCGATGTAGCGCTCCAGGTCTTCCTGGTTGTAGACGATCTCCATGGCCCGGCCGCCGAGCACGTAAGACGGGCGCACCAGCAGCGGGTAGCCGATGCCGCCGGCGATGTCGAGCGCCTCGGCGAGGCTGCGGGCGGTGCCGAACGGCGGATGGGCGATGCCGAGCTTGCGAAGCACTTCGCCGAAGCGGCCGCGGTCTTCGGCGATGTCGATGGCGTCCTGCGGAGTGCCGAGGATAGGCACTCCGGCACGCTCGAGGCCGTCGGCGATCTTCAGTGGCGTCTGCCCCCCGAACTGGACGATGACTCCCTTGGGGTGCTCGTTCTCGACCACGTTGAGAACGTCCTCGAGGGTCAGCGGCTCGAAATAGAGCCGGTCGGAAATATCATAGTCGGTTGACACCGTCTCCGGATTGCAATTGACCATGATCGCCTCGTAACCGCACTCGCGGCTGGTCATGACCGCGTGCACGCAGCAGTAGTCGAACTCGATGCCCTGGCCGATGCGGTTGGGACCGCTGCCGAGGATGATGACCTTCTCGCGCCCGCTGTCGAGCGCCTCGTTCTCCTGGTCGTAACAGGAATAAAAATATGGGGTCTCGGCCTCGAATTCGGCGGCGCAGGTGTCCACCGATTTATAGACCGGGATGACGCCGGCGGCGATGCGGGCGCCGCGCACTTCCTGCTCGGTCGAGCCGGTGAAAACGGCCAGCTCGGGGTCGGAAAACCCGGTCTGCTTGGCCGCGCGCAGGTCTGCTTCCGTGAGCCCGGCGAGGGCGCGGCCGCGAAGGCTGTTCTCGTGACTGGCGATCTCGGCCATCTCGCCCAGGAACCAGGGATTGATGGCGGTAGCGGCCTCGATCTGGCCGGCGGTGGCGCCGCGGCGCAGCAGCTCCAGGATCAGGTCGTAGCGCTCGGCGCAGGGCGTGGCGACGGCTTCCATCAGCTCATCGGTGGTCGCGCTCAGATCGGTGTCGACATCAAGTTCGCGCGAGCGCATCGACTTCAGGAATGCCTCCTTGAAGGTGCGGCCGATGGCCATGTTCTCCCCCACGCTCTTCATGTGCGTGGTCAGGGTCGTATCGACCTGGGGGAATTTTTCGAAGGCCCAGCGGGGCGTCTTCACGACAACATAATCGATGGTCGGCTCGAAGCTCGCCGGAGTCTTACGGGTGATGTCGTTAGGGATCTCGTCGAGCGTGTAGCCGACGGCCAGGCGCGCGGCGATCTTGGCTATGGCAAAACCAGTCGCCTTCGATGCCAGGGCCGACGAGCGCGATACGCGCGGGTTCATCTCGATGACCACGATCTCCTCGGTCTCGGGGTTGACCGCGAATTGAATATTAGATCCACCGGTCTCGACGCCGATCTCGCGGATGATCTTCAGTGATGCGTCGCGCAGCCGCTGGTACTGGACGTCGGTGAGGGTCTGCGCCGGCGCGACGGTGACGCTGTCGCCGGTATGCACACCCATGGGGTCGACATTCTCGATCGAGCAGACGATGACGACATTGTCGGCGCGGTCGCGCATGACTTCGAGTTCGAACTCCTGCCAGCCGATGACCGATTCCTCCAGGAGGACCTGGCCGATGGGGCTGGCGGTGACTCCGTCCTCGACGATGCGGCAGAAAGAATCGATGTCGCGGGCGACGCCGCCGCCGAAGCCGCCGAGGGTGAAGCTGGGCCGGATGATGATCGGCAGCTTTAAGTGCTCGAGTTTCTCGCAGGCCTCCTTGACCGATTTGGCCAGATCGCTCTGCGGGACTCTCAGGCCGATGCGCTCGATCGCCTGACGGAAGAGATCGCGCTCCTCGGCGCGCTGGATGGCCTCGTAATCGGCGCCGATCAGCTGCACGCCGTATTTTTCCAGAACGCCCGCCTCGTGGAGGCCCGTCGCCAGGTTGAGCGCCGTCTGGCCGCCCAGCGTCGGCAGCAGGGCGTCGGGGCGTTCCTTCTCGATGATGGCGGCGACGGTGGGCACGTCCAGCGGCTCTATATATGTGCGGGTTGCGAAATCGGGGTCGGTCATGATCGTAGCCGGATTGGAGTTGACCAGTATGACCTCGTAGCCTTCCTCCAGCAGCACCTTGCATGCCTGGGTTCCGGAATAGTCGAACTCGCAGGCCTGGCCGATGACGATCGGGCCGGAGCCGATGAGCATGATCTTGTGGAGGTCATCGCGGCGCGGCATTACGAATTCCTTCCGGTGGATTGGCTGCGGCGCGGCATTACGATTTCTTCACCTTGTTGATGACCATGTCGTTGACGAACTCCTCGAAGAGATAGCGGGAATCGTGCGGCCCGGGGCTGGCCTCGGGATGATATTGGACCGAGAACGCCTGGACGTCGAGGCAGCGGATGCCCTCGACGGTGCCGTCGTAAAGGTTGAGATGGCTGATGCGGGCCTGGCCGTGATCGGTGCCGAGCATGAGCTCCTCGGCTGGCGGCGCCTCGAAGAAAGTCTTGCCGGCGGCTGCGCCCGGCTGCGCATCGCCCGTGGGCTCGGTTTCGTCACCGGCGCGCGAAGCCTGCAGCCGCGCTTCCAGTGCTTCCGGCAACTCGACCGCGAACCCGTGGTTCTGGGAAGTGATCTCGACGCGGTTGAGGTCGAGGTTCTTCACGGGATGGTTGGCTCCCCGATGACCAAATTTCAGTTTGTAGGTCTTAAGCCCCAGCGCCTGGCCGAGGATCTGGTGACCCAGGCAGATGCCGAACACGGGCAGCTTGCCGAGCAGTCCCTGCACACATTCCACCGCATAATCGAGCGGCGCCGGGTCGCCGGGACCGTTCGAGAGGAAGACGCCGTCGGGCTCCAGCTCCATCACATCTCTGGCTGTGGCCGAGGCCGGCAGGACCATGACGTTGCATCCGGCGGCGCCAAGTCGCTTTAGGATCGAGCGCTTGATGCCATAATCGATGACCGCCACCCGGTACATGCCGTTGAGAAATTCGATGTCGTAGGGCTCGGCACAGGAGACCCGGCTGGCGAGGTCGAGGCCGGCCATCGAGGGCGTTTTCTTCAGACGCGCCGCTATCTCTTCCTCGGCGAAATCGCCCCAGTAAACACAGGCGCGCATGGCTCCACGGCTGCGGATGCGGCGGGTCAGGGCCCGGGTGTCGATACCGGAGACCCCGGTGACGCCCTGCTCGGCCAGCCAGTCGGTCCAGCCCTGCTCGGCGCTGCAGTTGCGCGCCATGTTGTGCGCTTCGCGGACGATGACCGCGCGCGAATGCACCTCGCCGGACTCGTCGGCCATCCGGTTGACCCCGTAATTGCCGATCAGCGGATAGGTGAAGGTGACCATCTGGCCGTGGTAGGAAGGGTCGGTGAGCACTTCCTGATAGCCGGTCATGGCGGTGTTGAAGACGATCTCGCCGAAGACGGCTCCGGATGCGCCGAAGCCGCGGCCACGATAGATGGTGCCGTCCTCGAGGAGGACCGCGGCGGGCATGTCATTTGTCGTTATGTCTCTGGATTCTGGCAATGTGTCCCTAAAACTGGCAATTTAGTTATGCGTCCCTAAAACTATGAATTAAGTAATGTGTCCCTAAAATTGTTTGTGCTTGAAGGCGACCCGGCCGGCGGCGATGGTCATGAGCACGCGCCCCCTGGCCTTGGTCCCGGCAAAAGCGGAGTTGCGCGATTTGCTGTGAAAACTTTCGGGGTCGATCTCGAATTCCTCGTCGATGTCGATCAGGCAGAGGTTGGCCTCTTGGCCCTCGGCGATCGCGGGAACCGGCAGCTTGAAGGCCTGGGCCGGATTTGTCGACATTGCGCGAACCAGCGCTTCCAGGGGCACATCGCCCGGCTGCACCAGCCCGGTATAAAGAACCGCGAAAGCGGATTCGAGCCCGATGACGCCGAAGGGGGCCTCCTCGAAGGGCGTCTCTTTTTCCTGTCCGGCATGTGGCGCGTGATCGGTGGCCACACAGTCGATCTCTCCCGCAGCCAGAGCCTTCACTAACGCCTGGCGGTCTTCCTCGCCGCGCAAGGGCGGGTTCATCTTGAAATTGGCGTCAAGCTGCCGCACCGATTCGTCGGTCAGCAGCAGATGGTGCGGCGCCGCCTCGCAGGTGACGGCAGCGCCGGCCCCGCGGGCGGCCTTGATCGCTTCCAGCGTCCTGGCGCAGCTCACATGGGCAATATGGACGCGGCCGTTCTCGTAGACAGCGACCTCCAGAGCCCTCGCCACATCGGCGGATTCCGCAGTGCAGGGAATGCCCGCCAGACCCAGCTGGGCTGAGACGCCGCCCTCGTTCATGACGCCGGCTCCGGCGAGGTCGAGGTCCTCGCAATGAAGGCTCAAGGGAAGGTCAAAGGTTTGTGCTGCCTGGAATGCAGCGCGCAAAAGGCCGGCGTCGGACACAGGGCGCCCGTCGTCGCTGAAAGCAACGGCTCCGGCGTCCGCCATATCCCACATGTCGCTTAAATGTTCGCCTTTGAGGCCGCGGCTGATCGATCCGAGGAAAGCCACCCTGACATGAGCATCGCTTTCGGCCACCTCGGCCAGGGAAGCCAAGACCGCGGCATTGTCGACGACCGGATCGGTATTGGGCATGGCGCAGATAGTGACGTAGCCGCCGGCGGCGGCGGCCATTGTACCGCTGGCGATGTCCTCTTCATCTTCGCGCCCGGGAGAACGCAGATGCGCGTGCAGATCGATGAATCCGGGAAGCAGGAGCCTGCCGGTTCCATCGATGACCTGGGCGTCGCCGGCCTTGCCGCTGGCGTCGCCGGCCTTGCCCGCGCCTGCAGACTTGCCCTTCACCGGCGCGACCGACGTGATGATTCCCTTTTCAATGGTGACATCAGCACGGGCATCTACGCCCGACGCCGGATCGAAGACGCGCGCGTCCCTGATGACCAGCGTGGCTTTGGCTCCCCGTTTGGCGATGGTTGACGTCATCTCATCCCACAGCCTGGATATTTCGCACTTCGGCTTCGCCCGCGAGCGGCACAGCGTTGTCGAGGATGATGCGGTAGAGGACCGCCATCCGCACCGCCAGGCCGGCTTCGACCTGCTGCAGGATCATGTTCTCCCCGGAATCAGCGAGCTCACTCTCGATCTCAACTCCACGGTTGATCGGCCCCGGATGAAGCACGCGTTGACCCTCGGCCACGTGCCGCCGGCCGACGCAATAACTGGAAATGTATTCGCGCATCGAGGGCAGGTAATTGGCGCCCTCATGGCGCTCCCGCTGCATCCTCAGCAGATAGATGACGTCCATGCCGGCAAGCGCTTCGAGGCTGTGCGCCACCTTGGCGCCCAAAGTCTCGACCCCGCGCGGCAGCAGCGACGGCGGCGCCACCAGGGTCACCTTCATCCCCATCTTGCTGAAGCCCTGGATGTTCGAGCGGGCCACGCGACTGTGCAAGACGTCGCCGACGATGGCCACCCTGAGGCCCTTGAGGTCGCCGAACTCCTGCTGCAGGGAAAAGATATCCAGCAGGCTCTGTGTCGGATGTTCGCCCTTGCCGTCGCCGGCGTTGATCACATGCGCCTCGGTGTACCGCGAGATGAACGCAGGCGCCCCCACATGCGGGTGGCGCAGGACGATGATGTCGGGACGGTAGGCGTTCAGGGTCAGGGTCGTGTCCTTGAGCGACTCGCCCTTGCCAGCGGCGCTGGAGTCGGCCTTGACGTTGATGACGTCGGCCGAGAGGCGTTTTCCGGCGAGCTCGAACGAGGTCGAGGTGCGGGTGCTCTTCTCATAAAAAAGATTGATGACGGTGCGCCCCCGCAGGGTCGGCACCTTCTTGATGTCGCGTTTGGAGAGTTCCAGGAAATCCTTGGCGGCCGTACCGAGCACCGATTCGATCTCTTCGCGGGAAAGATCGTTGATAGAAAGCAGGTTCCAGTTCATGGACGCACCGCCTTTGCCAGTAGCAGATTGCAGATCGATATGTCGCCGAATGTCAATTTCCGGGAATTCATTCAACCGCCTCCTCGACCGCCTCGAGAACGATCTCATCCACCCCGTCAACCTCTTCGAGGCGCACGTTGATGCGCTCGTCCTGGGAAGTGGGAAGGTTCTTGCCTACGTAATCGGGCCGGATCGGCAGCTCACGGTGGCCGCGGTCTACCAGCACCGCCAGCTGTATGCGCGCCGGGCGCCCGTAATCGAAGAGGGCGTCGATGGCGGCGCGGATGGTCCTGCCGGTGAAGAGCACATCGTCGACGAGCACGATGGTCAGGCCATCGATGCTGAAGGGAAGATTCGTGCCCTTGAGCTCCGGCTGCAGAAGCTTGGGGCGGACGGTGAGGCTGCCGCGGGCGGCGACGTCGTCACGGTACAGGGAGATATCGAGCTCGCCGACCCGGATCTCGTGGCCGGTGAATCCTTCCATGAGCGAAGCGAGCCTGCGGGCCAGGTGGGCGCCGCGGGTATGGATTCCGACGAGGGCAAGCTGCCCGATCTCCTGGTCTCTTTCCAGGATCTCGTGGGCGATTCGGACGATTGTGCGTCCGAGCTGATCGGCGGGAACGATTGTCCTGATAAAAACGCCGCTCACACGCGGGTCCGGATGGACACACGCCGGCGGCAAAAGAAGATGTAAACCTGCTTCGGGTTCATATTTCTCCCTTGTCAGCCTCTCTGGGCGTGAATTAAAGGGTGTTACACAAGCAATTGGTAGTTTATCGGAGGGAAGGGGCGGGAGTCAAATCAGGCCACAATATTCCAGAGGCGTGGCCATCAATGCAGCGGATTCTGTTTTTTGTTTAAGGACAGAGCGCAGCTAATCGTAGAATTATATAATGTCTAAGGAAAACTGGATCTTCCCTAAGGAGTGAATTTGAAATCGACCCGGCCATCGACCCGCAAGGATAAGTACCTTATCTTTGTAACAATCATCGCAATCTTTCTGGTTGCGGGCGCCATCGTCATCGCCCTGAAGGCCTGCGGCGGCGACCAGCCGGCGCCGGTGGCGCTGACTTCAGCGGATACGGTGTCGACGGCTACGGCTCCCGAGGAGCCGGCGGCCATAACCAAGACGGCGCCTACGGAGACTGCTACCACCGATACGACTCCCGTCCTGGAGCAACCCGCGGGCGATATCCGTTCAGTAAACTGGCCGTCGGTGACCGGCGCCGCCGCGTCGGCAGATTCCGCTGGCGCAGCCACCAGGGGCTTCGTCGAATCGGTGCTCTATCAGGATCTGAACGGGGACGGCAACGAGGAGGCGCTGGTGCTGGTCCGCCAGCAAGGCAGCGGCGCTTACCTGGCGTACTATGTATACACGATGGAGGCCGGCGCCCCGCAAAAGCTATTCGAACGACTCGATGTTTCCCACGGGAAGGTCGAGCTGGGAGCCGGCGGTGGTTTCGTGGAGACCGAGCCTGTCTACGGACCTCAGGATCCCAACTGCTGCCCCGGCAACCTGAAGGTGACTACTTACACCTGGTCGGCGGCAAGCCAGACATTCGTGCAGACGTCATCGAAACTGGAGCCGGCGCCACAGACCTAGAGGGCAGGGACTAGAAAACCTTTGCCTGAGTTGGAATTAAGTAATGTGTCCCTAAAACTGGCAATTAAGTAATGTGTCCCTGAAATTCTGTCCCTGAAATTCTGAAATTAGAGGCGGCCGGTGACGATCTCATCCACCACTTCCGGGTCGGCGAGAGTCGAGGTGTCGCCGAGCTCCTCGGGCTTGATCTGCCCGGCGGCGATCTTCCTCAGGAGCCGGCGCATTATCTTGCCGCTGCGGGTCTTGGGCAGGCCGGCGACGAACTGGATCTTGTCCGGCTTGGCAATCGGCCCGATCTCTTCCTGCACGTGGGCCCGCAGAAGCTTGCGCATGTCGTCGGAGCCGTCATAACTGCCCGAAAGCGTGACGTAGGCATAGATTCCTTCCCCCTTGACCTCGTGGGGATAACCCACCACCGCGGCCTCGGCCACTGCTTCCTGTGAGACCAGCGCCGATTCGATCTCGGCCGTTCCCAGACGGTGGCCGCTGACGTTGACGACGTCGTCGATGCGCCCCTGGAGCCAGAAATCGCCGTCGGGATCGACGCTGGCGCCGTCACCGGTGAAGTACTTCCCGGGGAAGCGCTCGAAATATACTTCCTTGACCCGCTTGTGCTCGGGATCGCCGTAAGTGCCGCGGATCATCCCGGGCCAGGGCTTGTCGATCACCAGGTAGCCGCCCTCGTCGGCACCGGCGGTGGTGCCGTCGGCGCGGACGACCTGGGCGACGACGCCCGGGAAGGGCCGATTGGCCGATCCCGGTTTCAGGGTCATGGCGCCCGGCAGCGGCGTGATCATGATGCCGCCGGTCTCGGTCTGCCACCAGGTGTCGACGATCGGCAGGAGCTTGTGGCCGACGTGCTCGAAGTACCACATCCAGGCCTCGGGATTGATCGGCTCGCCGACGGTTCCCAGCAGCCTCAGGCTCTCCAGGCGGTGCTTCTTGACCCAGTCCTCACCCTCGCGCATGAGCGCCCGGATGACCGTCGGGGCCGTGTAGAGGATGTTCACTTTGTGCTTGTCGCAGATCTCCCAGAGGCGGTCGGGCTGGGGATAATTGGGAACGCCCTCGAACATGAGGCTGGTGGCGCCGTTTGACAGCGGTCCGTAGACTATATAGCTGTGCCCGGTGATCCAGCCGATATCGGCGGTGCAGAAATGCAGGTCCTCTTCCTTGTAATCAAATATCCACTTGAAGGTCAAGTGCGTGTAGAGCAGGTAGCCGGCAGTAGTGTGCAGAACGCCCTTGGGCTTGCCGGTCGAGCCGCTGGTATAGAGGATGAAGAGCGGGTCCTCAGCGTCGAGCTCCTCGGGACGGCAGTAATCCTCGACATCCCCGGCAGCCATCTCGTCGCGCCACCAGCTGTCGCGCCTCGCGTCCATAGGTGTGCCGCCGCCGCCGATCCTCTCGACCACGATCACCTTGTCGACCGAAGGGCAGGAGCGCAGCGCCTCGTCGGCGTTGGCTTTCACCGGGATCACCCGGCCGCCGCGCATGCCGCCGTCGGCGGTGATCAGCATGATGGCGCCGCAGTCGCGGATGCGGTCCGCCAGCGAGCCGGCGCTGAAGCCGCCGAAGACGACGCTGTGGATGGCGCCGATGCGCGCGCAGGCGAGCATGGCGACGGCAAGCTCGGGGATCATCGGCAGATAGATGCTGACGCGGTCGCCGCGGCCGATGCCATGCTTCTTGAGCACATTGGCGAAGCGGTTGACCTCCCAGGAGAGCTGTTCATAGGTGAAGGTGCGGTACTCGCCGCCGTCGGATTCCCAGATCAGCGCCGCCTTGTTGCGCCGCCAGGTCTTCAAGTGCCGGTCGAGGCAGTTATAGGAAACATTGAGCTGGCCGCCGATGAACCAGGCGATCTCGGGCTTGTTGAAGTCGTACTCGAGCACCTTGTCCCACTTGCGATGCCAGTCGAGGCACTCCTCCGCCTGCCCGGCCCAGAAGCCCTCGGGGTCTTCCACCGAGCGCCGGTAGATCTCGTCGTACTCTTCCATGCTGCCGATCTGCGCCTTCTGGCTGAACTGCGCCGGCGGCGGGAACTTCCGCAGCTCGTGCATGAGCACGTTGATGGCGACCGGCTCGATGGTCTCATCGGCGCCGGCAGCCGGATCGTTCGATTGGGGCTCTGGATTTTGCTTGTCTTCGGACACGCTCGCTCCTTATCAATCCAAGTAAAAAACCTCTGCTCTAATTACCCAAAAAGGCCGGATTGAACCCCGGGTTTTCGAATTCTAACAGGGCTGCAGCCGCTCCGCCAGCCATGAATCTATCTATTTAACAAATATCCTTTTGTTGATATGATTCGAAAATTATGTTGCTATCCGACGCAAACATCGCGTCTGCAACCACAAGCCGCGATAAAGCATTTAACCCGGGCCACACGATGGCGATAACGCTGATCGTCTTCCTGGCCGCCAGCATCCTCATGGACATCGCCGTGATGGGGATCATCAAGGTCGACAACCGCTTCGTAAACCTGTACCTGCAACCGGGGCTGGTCAGGTTGATGCTGATGCTGATGACCGCGCTGGCCTTCCTCACCTGGGAATACCGGGTCCACAGGAATCTCAACGCCCTCGGCGCCCGGGGCTTGAAGCGCCGGTCATTCTGGACCTTCCTCTGGTTCATCATTCCGGTGGCCAATCTGTTCATGCCCTACATCGTCTTTCGCGAGATCTGGAAGGGCAGCAATCCCCACACAGACCTGTCCAACGCTTTCGCCTGGAAAAAATCATCGGTGCCCCACTGGGTGCTGGCCTGGTGGATCTCCTGGATGCTGTCGACCTCCGTCATCTGGAAGGCGTGGTATCTCAATTACACCCTGGCCATCGAGGGCCTGGCGCTGGCGATCCTGTTCGTCTGGAAGGTCGACTCCCGCCAGACGGTCAAATACAGGAAGCTGACCGAGGACGGCTTGCTGCCGATCGAGGCTCCCTTTCTGGTTCCCGGCCGGCGTGATGCCGGTTTCGCCCAGCAACGGAACCAGCCGGCGGGAGTGATCTGGAGCTACAAGACCGAAGGCGAGATCAATTCCTCCCCGGCTTATTCTGAAGGAACGGTATTCTTTGGCAGCAACGACCGCCACATGTATGCGCTCGACGCAAAAACCGGCGAGGCGAAATGGCGCTTCCGCGCCGACGGACCGATCGACTCCTCGCCCGCGGTGGCGGAGGGTTCGGTCTGTTTCACCGGCAACGCCGCGTTCATATGCGTGGACGCGCAATCGGGAAAACAGGTCTGGCACCGCAAGATCCAGGCGGCGGCGTCGCCTTCCCCTGCCATCGCCGGCGGCCTGGCATATCTGGGAGGATTCGACCGGCATCTGCGGGCATTCGATCTGAAAAGCGGCGATGAGCGCTGGAGCTACCAGGCCGGGGATCTCATCGATTGCCAGCCGGTCGTCGCCGGCGGAATAATATATTTCGGATGTTATGACAAATACTTCTATGCTCTTGACGCCGCCTCGGGAGAGCTGCGCTGGCGCACAAAGACCGGCGGCATCAATGACTCTTCGCCGGCGGTAACGGCCGGCATCATATTTTTTGGCAGCCACGACAAGAATCTGCACGCGGTAAATAAAGCTACCGGAGAGCCGCTCTGGACCTTCCCGACCGGGGGCGTGATCTCATCTCGGCCGGCGGTCTTCGGGGAAGATGTCATCTTCAGCAGTTACGATAACTTCCTCTATGCCGTGAACGCCCGCCTGGGCCATCAGCAATGGGAGTTCGGAACCGATAGCTCCCTGGCCTCGTCACCCGCTATCGCCGGCGAGACGGCGTACGTCGGCAGCTATGACGGCGGGCTATATGCCGTGGATTGCCATACCGGCAAGCGGAAATGGCGATTTCCCACGCTGGGCTGGATCCATTCCTCCCCGGCCGTCCATGACGGAGTGATATTTTTCGGCAGCAAGGACGGCAGGTTCTACGCGGTGCGGGAAGCGCAAGCGCCGCTGCCTGAGGGCGAAATTCCCGGATAGCGCATCCCCCACTTGTTCCGTCCGGCTGGTGTGATAGGCTCATGCCGAGATAAGAAAACCGAGGCTTTCGTCCTCCAGAAAACGTCAAGGAATGGTTCCCATGACTGACATCGTAGTTATCCTGAGCCTGATCTTTTCCGCTGCCGCGCTGGTTCTGCTGGTAATGGTGCTCAAGCGGCTTACCGCCGGTGGCGGCGACGAGCTGGCGCTGTCGATCAGCCGCGAGTTCCGCATGGATCGCGAGGAATCCGCCCGCGCGGCGCGCGAGCTGCGCGAGGAGGTCGCGCGGACCCAGAAGGATTCGACGGATACGATCGTCAGGACAATGAGCCATATGGGCAGGTCGCAACAGGAGCAGCTGCAGGGCGTGACCGCGGGCATCAAGCAGCTGAGCGACTCAAACGTCGAGCAGCTGGAAAAATCCCGCTCCGCCATCGACAGCCAGCTCAAGACCCTGCAGGAAGGCAACGAAAAGAAGCTCGACGAGATGCGCAAGACCGTCGACGAAAAACTCCACGATACCCTGGAAAAGCGCCTGGGCGAGTCCTTCAAGCTGGTCAGCGAGCGGCTCGAGGCGGTGCAACGGGGGCTGGGCGAGATGCAGAACCTCGCCACCGGCGTCGGCGACCTCAAGCGAGTGCTCACCAACGTGAAATCGCGCGGGACCTGGGGCGAGGTGCAGCTGGGCGCCATCCTCGAGCAGATCCTGACGCCGGACCAGTTCGCATGCAACGTGCAGACGCACGAGACTTCCCAGGAAAGGGTCGAATACGCCATCAAGCTGCCCGGCCGTGAAGACCGGCTGGACTCGACCGTGTGGCTGCCGATCGACGCCAAGTTCCCCCAGGAAGATTACGAGCGGCTGCTCGCCGCTTCCGAGCACGCCGACGGCGAAGCCGAGAAGCTGGCGCGCGACGCCCTGCTTCGCGCAGTCGAGAAATCAGCCAGGGACATCCAGGACAAATATCTGAATCCGCCGAAGACTACCGACTTCGCCATCCTCTTTTTGCCGACCGAAGGGCTGTACGCCGAGGTCCTGCGCCAGCCGGGCCTGGTGGACAAGATGCAGCAGAGCTACCGGGTGGTGATTGCCGGGCCGACGACGCTGTCGGCGATCCTCAACAGTTTGCGCATGGGATTCCGCACCCTGGCGATCGAACAGCGCTCCAGCGAGGTCTGGCAGGTGCTGGCCGCGGTCAAAACCGAGTTCGGCAAGTTCGGCGACGTACTGGCCAAGGTCAAGAAGCAGCTGCACACCGCCGAGAAATCGATCGGCGAAACCGAGACCCGCACCCGCGTCATGGAGCGCAAGCTGCGCGACGTGGAGCAGTTGCCGTCCGATTCGGCCGCAGACCTGCTGGAGCTGTCGGTCCTGGAACTCGACGATGAGATTGCTGCGGAGGGCTCCGAGATCCTGGGATGAACCCTTCATCCGCCAGAGTCGCCATCTTCTGGGATAAATCATTCCTCTGGGGGCTCATCGCCTACGATACCTTCCGCGAGCTCGGCGTAGATTTCGACCTTTTGACCGCGGGCGATATCCGCGAAGGGCGGCTGCCAGGCTACGACGTGCTCTTCGTCCCCGGCGGCTGGGCCAGCGACAAGATAGAGTCTCTCGGCAAGCAGGGCGCGGAGGCGATCAGGTCGTTTGTGGGGGCGGGCGGCAGCTACCTGGGTTTTTGCGGCGGCGCCGGCCTGGCGCTGACACATTCTTCGGGGCTGGGCCTGGTCGAGATCGGCCGCCTCCCCACCTCCGTGCGCGTTCCCAGCTTTAGCGGTCCCATCCATTTGAGGCAGGAAGATCCTGATCATCCCATGTGGAAGGGACTGCCTGACAATACCGAGTTCCACGCCTGGTGGCCGGGGCAATTCTCGCTGGAGAACGCCGGAGCAGGCGTGCGGGTGCTCGCCCGTTACGGGGAGCCGGGAGACGGCTCTTTTGTCACCGATGTGCCCGTGCTTCCCGACATGGACTGGCAGGTCTGGGAGGATCGCTACGGCATCAATCTTAATCCCGGACGGATCGTCGGCGAGCCGGCTGTTATCGAAACTGTTTTCGGTGAAGGGAGAGTGCTTCTCTCTTACCCCCACTTCGAGACTCCCGGCGATGCTGCCGGCGCCAGAGTGCTGCTGAACATCATCGGGTATCTGGCGGGCGGGAAAGCGGCAGCGGTAACGGCGGGCGGAACGGAGGCTTCCGGGAAGGAAGCGGGCGGAACAACCGCGGCAACAGGGGCGTGTGAAGGGGCCGGTGACCGCCCGGCAAATTCGTCAACCGCCGGCGAGCTGAAGGTGAGAGCCGTTTCGCTCGCGGAAGAACTCCGGCGCTCCGCCGGCGAGCTCATCGGTTTTGGAATCGACAATCGCCTCTGGTTTCAGCGCAACCCGTGGATCCTGCAGTGGCGCCGGGGAGTCCGCGGGGTTGAGTATTCTACGCTTTATGCCATGATCGCCAGAACGGCTGACGTCGTCGCGAGCGCCGGCGCCATCGGCCGGTCCACGGTCGATAAGCTCGAGAGCCTGCGCCGGCTGTCGGAGACCTTCTCCCGCGAAGCGCCCGAACTGCTGCGCCTCGAAAGCGCCGCCATGACCCACGGCCCCATCAATCCGCTCAAGACGGACGACACGCAGATCAGCGCGCTCAGGGATCGGCTGTTTTCGAATTCAAAGCGCTGTGGCGGGCTCTACGAAGAGATCATCAACCTCACTGACGCCACGCTTCTGCCCCTGCTGCAAACGAAAAGGGGACAGGTTACTTCGTAACCTGTCCCCATATCTTCTATGTGTCCCTAAAACTACTAATTAAGTAATGTGTCCCTCTAATTACCAGCTGCAGGTCTTGTGCTCCTCGACCAGATCGACGAAGCCGGCGTAATCCACTTCGGTGACGCCGGAGATGAGCTTGTCGATGCCACGCTGCATCAGGTCTTCCTTGAGTACGTAGACCTTGTAGTCGCTGGCGACGGTGTTCATCTTGGACTCTATGGCCGTGCCGGCCATGGCGGCATAAATGCCGTCCTCATAAAGGATAATGGCCGAGCCCTTGGACGCATACTTGAGGCAGTCGTCCAGGGACATCGATTCAAAAGGCGATTTATTTATCATGTGAAGCAATGGTGCTCCTTTCTAGAACATGAAGAAGTTCTTCTGCTCCTCCATCATCTTCTCGACCGTGTCGGACTCGATGAGCTCGGCGTCGATAACCAGATCGTCCTTGGTCAGGCCTCGGGATTCCATGGAAGTCCTGTCGATGAAAATCTTCTCGATGTCGTAGGCTTCGAGGGCCCGGAAGGTCGGTGAGAAATCCTTGATGCCGGTGCCGGAATTGTCCATGCCCTTCTTGATGGCGAACACGCCATCATCGATGAAGAGCACGCTGACGTCCTGATCGTACGCACCCATGATGAGCACGTTCTCCAATCCTTCAAACGAATAGATCGATCCGTACGGCGCCGTGCGGAAGACGACCATAAGTTTTGCCATTTCGTCATTCATGTAATATTCACCTCTTCCTTAAGCTCTGAATTCGACAAGGCGATCGGCTTCGATCGCAAGCTCTGTGAGCATCCCCAGACCGCCGATCGTGAAGCCCTCGGCGGTGACGGTATCGTTGATACCGCGCCGCTTGGCGGCGGCAACGCAGACGATGAATTCAATGTTGTTCTCGGTGCCGATCGCCGTCCACTGCTTCTGAATGTGGCGGTCATCCGACTGCGGCTCCATCAGCTTGGTTGAGTTCAGCACGCCGTCCTGGTAAAAGAACACGCGCAGAATCTCATGACCCTTTGCCAGCGCGGCCTTGGCGAACTGAATAGCGCTGTCCGAAGCCTCGTGCTGGTAAGGGCTTTCCATAACAATCATCCCTAATTTCACGTCAGTCACTCCTTCCTTGTAAAGTTAGTTGCAGGTAATTCCGCCGTGAAAGTTCCTCGAGGCAAAAATAATCTGGAATCAATCCGGAGAATACGAATCCCACGTCCCGCGCTATCGTATATCCGGCCCTGTTTCTTGTCAATAATTGAGTGGAGAAGGGAAGTCGGCGCGGCAAATAACGACAAAACCAGGGCAGGCAAGATTCAATCAACGATCGAGGCTCAGGCGCCGTATTCCATCTGGATGTAGTGGCTGGGGCAGGTCATCGAGCAGATGGAGCAGCCGGAGCATTTGGCGTAGTCGGTGAACATGTTGAAGCCGATGGGGCGGGACATGTCCCTGCTGATGGCCTCCCAGGGACAGTAGATGCGGCAGCGGTCGCAGACGAAACAGCGCCCGCAGCTCATGCAGCGGTGGCTCTCGTCGACGGCCTCATCCCGCATAAGGGGAAGATTGACCTCGCGGAAATCATTGGTGCGCTCGGACAGCGGCAGCGTGCCCTCGTCGTTTCGCTGCATTATCTGATAATAATCGAGCCGCATCTCGGAAACCTCGATCGGCTTGGGAAGATACGGCAGCCGGAATTCCCTTCCCTCGAGATATTCAACGATGGCGCGCGCGGCCTTGCGGCCCTGGCCGATGGCGGTTGTGGCGAAATGCGGATTGAGCATGTCGCCGCCGGCGAAGATGCCGTCGTTGCCGGTTGACAGCGAGGCCGACGTCAGCACGCGGCCGTTGCCGTCGAGGATACTCTCGATGCCGGCCGGGTCATGCGTCTGTCCGACCGCCGCGACGATCGTGTCGGCCTCCAGCGTGAACTGAGAGCCCTTGATCGCTACGGGCCGGTGGCGCCCGGATTCATCGGGCGGTCCCGGCTCGGTGCGGATGAACTTCATCAGGAGGCGTTGGCCGCCGGCCCCACCCGGCGCCGGTTCCGCCGGCCCGGCATTTCCCTTCCCCGCGGCGGTGATCCCGATCGGCGCCGTCTGGAATTCAAACCTGACCCCCTCCTGCTCGGCTTCCCAGACCTCGCCGACGATCGCCGGCATCTCCTGGCGCGTGCGCCGGTAGACTATCGTTACTTCGGAGCCAAGCCTGACAGCCACGCGCGCGGCGTCGATGGCGGCGTTGCCGCCGCCGATGACCAGGACCCGGGCGCCGGCATCCTTGAGCTCGCCGCGATTGACCCGCCGCAGGAATTCCAGGGAAGGAAGGACTCCGGGCAGGTTCTCGCCCTCGATGCCCATGGTCATGCTCTTATAGGCGCCGACGGCGACGTAAACCGCCTCATAATCGCGGCGCAGCGCTTCCATGGTCACGTCGGCGCCGACTCGGACGCCATACCTGATCACTACCCCCAGATCGGTGAGCTTGCCAACCTCGGCGTCAATCACTTCGCGCGGCAGGCGGTAGACAGGAATGCCGTCGCGCAGCATGCCGCCTGGCATATCGGAAGCCTCGAAGACCGTCACCGGGTAGCCCCTCCGAACCAGCTGATAGGCGCACGATAACCCGGAGGGACCCGCTCCGACCACGGCGACCCGCTTTCCCTTCGTCTCTTCTGTCAGAAGTTCGAGCGGGAGCCCGTGCTCGATGCCGTGATCGCCGAGGAAGCGCTCGAGACTATGAATGGCTACCGGCCAGTCGCGCCGGCGCCGGTTGCAGGCATCCTCACATGGATGCGGGCAGATGCGCCCGATGATCGCGGGAAAGGGATTCTTGTCGGTAATGATGCGCCAGCCTTCGTCGAACGACTGCTCGAGGCCGCGGCCGAATTTTTCTGAAAGCGCGATGGTGGTCAGATGGCCGCGGATGTCCTCGCTGCTTGGGCAGGCGTTCTTGCAGGGCGGGATGCGCCTGACGTAGACCGGACAGCGGCCGCTGTCCATCGGCGGCAGGGTACGCTCATCGATAGGACGGACGTGGTTTGGCTTTGTCTCCGGGTTGGCGCTCATGACAGCGGGTTCGAGTTCATGACCGTGGGCTCGAGCTCATGGCGGCGGCTGTTTACCGGCGCGCCTGGGAGGAGATGTTGAAGGTCGTGCGGGCGAAGCGGTAGCTGTCAATGTGGTACTTGGTGAACTCGAAGCCGGTGAGGTCAAAGAAGTTCTTCCAGCCGATCCGCTCGATCCACTCGCCGACGCGCTCGAATTCATGGGCGCCTTCCTTCCAGGCGTCGACGATCTTGCGCACGGCATCGCTGACCTCGGGCCAGCGGGGCGGATTATTGGGAAGCCCGAACGTCGCCAGCTTCATGAAAGACGGGCCGCCGCGGGTATTGGCGGATTTGCCGCCGACCCAGATCGCCAGCGTGTCAGTTTCGGCGTCGCGGATCTCCAGGCCCGGGCACTGGCCGTGACATGCGCCGCAATACATACACTTCTCCTCCACCACCTCAACCGAATCCCGGCCGCTCTTGCGCGACGGCCTGATGGCGGCCACGGGGCAGATGCCGACGACCTTGGGCAGCTCGCACTGGGTGATCATCTCGTAATCGGGCTTGGGCGGATGATGGTGCTGCAATATCACCGAGATATCGGAGTGAGTGCCGCAGTTGATCTGGCAGCAGGAAGATGATATTTTCAGCCGCTGCGGCAGATCGTCCATCTTGAATTCCTCGAATAGCACGTCCATGATCGCCTTGACGGCGCCGGCGGCGTCGGTGCCCGGCAGGTTGCAGTGCAACCAGCCCTGCGTGTGAGCGATATTGGAAAATGAGCGGCCGGTGCCGCCGACCGGCATCCCCAGCTTGTTTTCGATCTCGTCGATCATCGGCTCGATGTTCGCTTCCTCGGTCGTCAGGAACTCAAGGCTGTTGCGGGTCGTGAAGCGCAGGTGGCCCTCACAGTAGCGGTCGGCGATGTCGCAGATCTCGCGGACTTTATAGACGCTCAGCGTCCGCGGTGAGCCGGCCCTGACGGTGAAGAGCTCCTCGCCACTCTCGGCTATGTGCTTGTAGACGCCCGGCTTGATCTGGGCGTGATCGACCCAGCGGCCATAATTGCGGGCCATGGCCGGGTGCAAAAACTTCTTGAAATCGGGAGCGCCCTGGTTGCGCGGCGCCATCTTGGGGGCGGCCATCAGGAATCGTCCCCTTCCGGCCCGATGACCTCGCGGTCGACGACGTTCGGCTTCTTCTGTGGCTCGCCGTACATGCGCGGCGTCGAATATTCCTCGAACTTGATATAGGAATTGGCCCGCGGCGCAATCACCATCTGCGGATCGGGCTCGAGGCCGACGCCGTCGAGGAACGAAGTCATGCTGATGCGGTCGATAAACTCGCCGACGCGCTCGTGCTCGAGCGCGTACTCGGTCCAGAATTCCCAGATGCGGCGGACCAGCGCCGCCAGCTCTTCCCAGTCCTCCTGCGTCTGCATCTTCATGAAGGGCACCAGCAGCGAGGCGAACATGTCGCCGATCTTGAGGCTGCGCTTGCCGCCGATGAGGATGGTGACGCCACGGTCGTCCCCCGGCCGCAGGGCCGAGTGCATGACATTGATGCAATGCATGCAGTGTACACAGTTGTCGTCGTCGATCTCCATGCGACCGCCGCTCAGGGTAATGCAGCGAGTCGGGCAACGGCTGACGACGTTGTCGATGACATACTGCTCGCCCTTGACGGAGATGAATCCGGCGACACGGTCCTGGTCGATCCTGATGTTGTCGCGCCAGGTGCCTATCAGCGGCATGTCTGAACGCATCATGGCGTTGGCGCAGTCGTTGGCGCAGCCGGAGAGCTTGAACTTGAACTTGTAGGGAAACTCGGGGCGGTGCAGCTCGCCAATGAACTTGTCGGTGAGGAATTTTGTCAGGCCCATCGTGTCGTAACATGACATCTCGCAACGGGCGGGGCCGATGCAGCAGCTCAGGGTCCGCAAGGCGCCGCCGGAACCGCCGATGTCCCATCCCTTTTCCATGAGCTCTTCGCCGGCCGCGTGCGTCGACTCATTGCCGGAGCCGAGCAGAAGGATATCGCCGGTCATCCCGTGCAGCTGCATGATGCCGGCGCTGTGCTTTTCGCTGATGTCGCAGAGCTCGCGCAGCGCCTCGGTGGAATAGACGTAGCCGGAAGGCTCGATCACCCTGACCGTGTGGAACTGGGCGACCTCGGGGAATTCATCCTTGAGATCGGAATAGCGGGCCAGGACGCCGCCGCCATAGCCCTTGAGGTTGAGGACGGTGCCGGTCCAGTAGTTCCAGCGCTTGTTGTAGGAGCGCTCGAGCTGCCCCAGCAGTTGCCCGACCGCCGCCTTCGATTCGGCCAGGCGCTTGAGATCTGTGACGAAGCTCGGCCAAGGGCCGTCTTCGAGCTGATCGAGCATCGGAGTATCCGGAAGATCAGTCATGATGTCTTTCCTTCCCGGAAGGAAGTCCAGTGAAACCCCGTCGGTAAGAAGCAACGTATCCTCACTTCATTCGATGGCGTAAATTCCCAATCTTGGTTTTCGTGTTCTCTGAAAGTTGACATTTAGCACTGATCCGATAGTCTTTGTTAAATCTTGAATATCGCCACTAGAAAAATGGAAGATTCGGCCATGCGTTCACGTTATATCGTTGGCACTCTTGCTGTTCTTTTCCTTGTCGCCAGCGTGTTTGCCTGGTATTTATTTTCAGTCCGACATTCGGCTGAAGATGCAATTGCCAACGCAGAAGCCGTACTCATGAAAGCGCAGCCCGCTGTTAAAGTTGGAAGCACTGATGAGACAAATTTTAATGACGCCCAATCAACTTTGGCCCGGGCAAAGAGTGATTTCGCAGCCGGTTCTCTTTTTTCAGTAGGGAACAACAATCATGCAAAAGAAAGCGCCGACACCGCAGCAAGCCTTGCTCAAAGAATACTGGATGATGTAGCGCAAGCCTATGCGAATGCAAAAGACCAAATCGGTAGTCAAAATTACGACAAGTCTTTTGCTTTCTACAAACGTTATCCGGCAACCGACGAGGCTAACGAATTGATGGGCGAGGTACAAGGAGCTTTCAATGTCTCCACATATTTCAATTCCAGCAAGATTGACCAGTCAGTAAACACGTTTGAAAAGATCTCGAAGTTCACCAGCGTGTTTCCGGCGGGCAAGCCAGAAGTAGTCGTACAACAAGCTGGCAATTTCCTGGTTGACGCAGCTTTCGATAATGTCTCAAGCCTTGAATTGATGTACGACCAGAATGCAGCTAGCGCGAAAGCCATGGAGGCCACGTATACAAGTCAGAATTTTCAGACCGCTCCGCCAAATATTCCCGCCAGCGTGACGCGGATTCAGCAGTTGTTGCCCGGCCTGTATATGCCCGATGAGATGCAGATTCTTTATGCGCGGCTTCTCGAGGCGGATAATCTCGCAATCGAGTATGAGAGTATCCTGGGGCCTCCCGAAAAAGAACTCACAGAAGCAGACCTCTCAAATCTCATGGAACTCAATAACCGTCTGAATTCGAAGCTATCTGAAGTTAACGCCGCACTCGCCGCTGTCGAGGCGAGGTACTATCCGGGCACAAACCCCGACGGTCAAAAAGGGTTCGAAGCCGGTAGAAAGGCTCGGCAAGACCATGCTGACGGCTAGTCTGGATGACTTAATTAACCGCCACATTAAAGGAGCGAACAATCAGTGAGAAAATTCGGGACTGCCGTTATTATCGTGATGGGCCTCTATGCAATCGTTCTGGCTGTTTCGCGCATCAGTATCAATACCCTGATTGACGCTCAAGAGTACAGCCCTGCATATGTTATATATTTCCTGCTGCCATCAACCGCACTGATTATATTCGGAGCCTCACTGATCTTCTTTCGTGAACGGCTTGCTTCGAGATGGTTCCCGGATTCCGCTGTGCATCTTGCAGTTCAGGGTGTGCATGTAGTCCGCCTCGGTCTGATTTTCGCCGGCCTGTTTTTTACAGTGGCTGCAGCCAGCGCTATCATTGTGACGGTAATGGCTGCCATTCAAAGTCAGCTGATGATGGACGAAATTGGGAACTTTGCTTCGCAGGGCGTGACCAGCTTCTGGAAAAGACTTCTGCCTCCACTGATCGGCGATTTTGTGCAGCTTGGAATGGGCGCGGCTCTGATCGTTGGTTCAACGCGCATCGCGCGCCGTGTCTGGGCAATGCCCTCATTTGAGAGCACCAGCGAATTCGCGCCGGCCTGTTCTGTATGCGGCAGGCCCTACGACCCGGCCGATTACGGCCAGGATGCTAAGGCCACCTGCTTCTCGTGCCACAAACCGCTTGATCTGGGCGCCGACGCCTGGAACGAAATGGGCCTGTCCCTGGACGAAGACGCCCGGCATCTGGAAGCCCAGAGTTATTTCGATCGAGCGATAGAATTAAATCCGGAGGACGGCGACTTATGGAACAACAAGGGAATCGGGCTCGATTCCCTTGGAAGGCACGAGGAGGCCATCGTGAGCTACAACAAGGCCATTCAGCTCAAACCCGGGGACGCGGACATCTGGTACAACAAGGCTGAAAGCCGGCAAAGCAGCGGATTCCTGAAGGAAGCGCTAGCCAGTTATCAAAAGGCCTTGAATCTGGATCCGTTCCATTCAGATGCGCTGTACAACAAGGCTGAGCTGGAGAAGCAACTGCATGAAGGCGGGCAAGGGAACGGCAACATCAGTTAGGTAAAGTGTCCTCTTTCTTCCCGCAAGCACGCACCTGTTCGTTTGCTTAGCGGCCCTTGCGGATAACATTATGGTATGGAAAGGCTATTCCGCGGCCTGGGCATCTTCATTCAGAAGAGATTCCTTATCGCCATCGCCGTGGCGGTGGCGCTTATCTTGCCGGCGAGCTACGGCGCCAGCCGCCTCACCACGTCCAGCGGCGACAACACCTTCATCTCGCCGGACTCGCAGCTCTACCAGAATTACCTCCGGTTCAGCCAGAACTTCAGCGGCTCGACCCTGGTCGTGCTCATGGAAGCGCAGGACGGCAACGAGCTGCTGAAGACGTACAACATAAACGCCATGAATTCGGTCGGGACCGACATGAGCATGGTGCCCGGCGTGAAGTCCGTGATCAGCCCGGCATTCTTTGTCAGGCTGGCGGTGAGATATTACAGCGGTTTTTCGGTGATACCGCCACAAGACTGGATGATCGCGGCCATCCTCAAGGACCCGGCGACAGGCCAGGTGCGGCCGGATTTCGCCTCCGTTTTTCCCGATCAGAACCATGCGCTGATGGCCATCCAGATCGACGGCAACGCCTCGACGGAAACGACCGGCAATATTATCGCCCAGGCAAGGAAATCCGTCTCACAGGCCGGCTTCAGGAACGTCGAACCGATCATCACCGGCGATCCGACGATACTGCAGCAGGTCGACGACTCGCTGAGCGTCAACCTTAGATATACATTACTCGTCGCCTCGCTGCTGATGCTGGCGATCCTCACTGTCGTCTTCAACGTCCGCAATTTCTTCGCCTGGCGCTGGCTGCCGCTGGGAATCGTGGCCATAGCCCTCATTTATGGCTTTGGCGTCATGGGCTGGCTCAGCATCCCCATCACCATGGTGACGATGGCCGCCTTCCCGGTGCTGCTCGGCCTGGGCGTCGATTACGCCATCCAGTTCTTTCACCGCTACGACGAGGAGGCGCGCCGCTGCGGGGATGCCGGCCTGGCGATAGTGCGCTCGACAACCCATATCGGCCACGCGATCGGCATCGCCATAATCGCCGCCTCACTCGGCTTCACGGCGCTTTTCTTCTCCCCGGTGCCGATGATCCGTGATTTTGGCTATACGCTGATTATTGGCATAGTGATGTGTTATTTCGTCGCAGTCTTCCTGCTCATGCCCATCCTCTACTGGTATGACCGGCGCAAGGGTGGTGCCGGCCGCCCGGCCGCGGTGACGGAAACCGGGGCTCCCGGCTGCCTGCCTGAGGCAGCGGGCGCAGCCGGGTTTATCGAGCGAAGCCTGCGGCGGGCGGCGCCTCGCGTAATCGGCAGACCACTGCTCATCGCGCCGATCGCCCTCGTCCTGTCCGTCGCGGGCCTGATACCGGGACACCAGGTCGGCACCCAGGCAGATCCGCTGAAATTCCTGAGCGCCGACATGCCGGCGGTGCGTAACATCGAAAAGCTGCAGTCGGTCACCGGCGGACGCAACCAGGCAAACATCTTCGTCGAAGGTGGTGATTTCACCGAACCGAATGTTCTGAAGTGGATTGACGCCGCGGGCCAGCGAATCAAGGACCGTGAAGCCGGCAAGATCCTGGGCGTCAACAGCATCGTCGACGTCATCAAGCAGGGGGCGGGCGGCCAGCTGCCGTCCGACAGCGCCGCAATCCGCAAGCTGATAGATCAGATGCCCCCGGAGATAACAGGCAACCTGGTAAACAGCGACTATACCGCCGCCAACATCGTGCTCGATGTCAGCAACCTGTCAGGCGACCAGCTTAAGGAGCTTAACAATGGCCTGGCCGGCGACGTCAGCAATCCTCCACCCGGGCTGAGGGCGACGGTCACCGGCAGCACCGTGATCCAGGACGCCATCATTTCGGGATTGACCCAGGGGCGGGAAAAGATGACGCTGATCGGCATCTGCTTCGTTTTCATCGGACTGCTTCTGCTGTTCCGGCTCAACGTAATCAAAGCGCTCCTGGCCGTCTTGCCGATCGGCCTCATCATAGGCTGGTCTTCGATCACCATGAGCCTGCTGGGCATCGACTACTCGCCACTCACGGCGATGCTGGGCGCGCTCATCATCGGCACCGGGGTCGAGTTCACTGTCCTGCTGATGATGCGCTACTACGAAGAACGCGGCAACGGAGAAGAGCCGCTGGAGGCCATGACCGTAGCGATGGCAAAGATCGGCCGCGCCATCATCGCCTCGGGGCTCACCGTCATCGCCGGATTTGGCGCGCTGCTGATCGCACGCGACTTTCCCGTGCTGCAGGAATTCGGAGAAGTGACCATGCTCAACGTACTTTTTGCCCTGATCAGCACGCTGGTCGTGCTGCCGCCTCTCATCGTCCTTGCCGACTCGCGCCTGAGCCGGCGCGCACTCGAGCAAAGCCTGGCCACGGATTCGAGAAGGTAGGGAGTAGGATTTTGGGAGGGCAGTGGCAGCCCTTACCTGCAGCTATTCGAACCTGTCGTAATGTATTTGGCTGAAAAGTCACTACCCACGTCTCTTTCTTCTTTCGCAGATCGAAAACGGCTAAGCCCCCGGAATTCCGGGGGCTTTCTATGAAGTCATATAGTAAAGCTGGTAACTAGTTCACCATGACCCTAACCGTTTTATTAGGAAATCGCAGCACCGCCTGGCGTCTGTTATTCTCCCGCCTCTGCTGGTTCTACAGCCTCTGCTGGTTCTACAGCCTCTGCTGGTTCTGCAGCCTCTACAGCCTCTGCTGGTTCTGCGGCCTCAGCTGGTTCTGCAGCCTCTACAGGCTCAGCTGGTTCTGCAGGTTCGACTCCTGCATTGGTACTGTCCTGATTACCCTGGTTGGGGAGATCCATATTCAGCACGGCCCTGGATGCATCTTCGGCGTAAGTACCCGGCAGGTCGACGCCTGCGAAAGCGGCCCCCGCCGTGATCAGCATCAGACCTACTAATACCGCGGCTAGCTTAAAACTCCTGAATACCATTCTCTTTCTCATTTTGCCACTCCTCTGTTTCGGTAGCCCGGATGCCTGCTGTACAGGCCCGACGGCTTTGCTTGCCGGCCTCACGACCGGGTCGCCTTTCTCGATCAGGCTACTGGATGTTTCAATAATCGCAGCAAGGTGGCTCTCCTCTATCTCCTTGGTCGGAGGCTCTGTAAAAGCCATCCGAGCTTCCAAGAGGAAAGAAGCGAGGTCCTCGTAATGGCAGTCGCTGGCAGGCGCCTTGCCTTCGATAAGCCGGTCGATGTCGCTATCGCTGTGATCAAGGAAACGTCCCATGTCGTTATAAGCGTCAAAATCGCTCATAGGGTTACGCCCTCCTTCAACATTTCTCGTTTGAGTGACTCCAACCCTCGTCGTTGCAGAGCCTTGACAGCACCAGACCGCTTACCTAAAGCCTGGGCCACTTCCTCAACAGTAAGCTGTCCAATAAGGCGCAAAATCAGAACGTCTTGCTGGTCTGAGGACAGCCGGCCAATTAGATTTCGGATCCTAATGACGAGAAGCGATTGCAGCGCCTCCTTTTCGGTGTTTCCCTGAGATGCCGCATGCACTATGATTTCATCCAGACCAGAATTCTCAGGGCGGCGCGCTCGGTAGCGTACATCATCCAGCAGACGATGGTAGGTGATCGTAAAGACCCACGTACGGAATGCTCGCTCATCGCCCTGGAAGGAACCGAGATCTCGCACGACCTGCAAGAAGACCTCCCCGGTCAGGTCCTCGGGATCTGCCGCGCCCCGGACGCGTAGAAAACCAAGCACCGACCCCGCCAAATCGTGGTATATCATCGACCATGCCCACTCGGCACCAACAAGGGCGGCCTGAATTATCTGATTGTAATTTTGGTCGAGCATGTCTGTTTATCCATTTTGATAGTGTATTTACATCGGGCTGGATATTCTGAAAGCTTAACTAACGAACCTGTTGTGCGAGGCTAAAGGGTATGAATTGCCCCGATGAACTCGGGGCAATTCATGAAGCCTACTGCCACGTAAAGGAGGAAGCTGAAAAAGAGGAAGAAAAGTTCGTATCCCCTATGGTGTTATCGATATAAGAATAAAATAATGGCTTTGTTAAGCCATTTCCAAGGGGTCAAAAAGTGGTGGACGTAATCGGCAACTATTCGAACTTATATTTCCTAAATAAGCTGGAAATGGCAGTGAATAGGATTGTGAGTATTGTCTAAGGAAATATTGCGGATGTGAGTTTGCCGTGTCTCACATTTCAAGCTGAATGATATGCATTTCACTATATTTCTCATTAACTCGTTCTTTCATTTTCTCTGATTCGGCTTTAGCTTCCTCAATATCGTCGCCAACATATTGGCTCTCGATCCTTACATCATGCGTAACGACTTCACACTGAACTTCGTTATCTTTTTTCTCGCCAGTCAGATTTATCATTCCAATAAGTCCGGCTGCTAAACCGACTATTTGCTGACCCAAATTAGTCATTGCAACTAACGGAATGCAACATTCCTTCCCTTGCAATGAATCAGATTCTTTCATCCAAAAAGTCAGTCTAAAATCTCTCCGCTGATGATCAAGAAACCCCGCCATTGTCAGCAGCGGACCCTCATGCTGAGATAATTCACGGGTATTTAAAGCAAGCTGTTTATCCAGTTCGAAGTGCCGTGCTACAATCCAGGCTCTCTGTACTAATTTTGCCCATTCTTTCATTGTGGGAGAAAAACCTGGACCGATGTTGATCACACCGCTGCCAACTTTTTCGTCATTCAATTTTGTAGAGAGAACTATCTTGTGCGAATTTTCAATAGCCTCACCGATTATCAATACAAGCTCAGAGAGATCGTGTAAATCATTAATGGAAACCGTTTCTTCCGGTTCCGGAAATTTAAAAGTGAAAGTAACCTCTTGCCGGGTACCTGCAAAAGGTACAATACATTCAAGGAAACGATGAGAAAAACGAGCTCGTATTTTTTCTTTTGGTAAAAGATGACCGAACGCTGACGGAACAAATACTTTGCAGTCAAGTCTAGCCGTTTCACCTAAATCTTCATTGGTAACAACAATCTCGCCATTGCCAATAGGCTCGATCGAAACAATTTCCAAGATAGAACCTTTTTCCAAATCTGCCTGTAAGAGATTTGTTCCAAAGCGATTATCGTAAATTGAACCACTGTTGACCTCTAGCTGGGATACTATGCCTAGATCGAAATCAACGATATGTCTATCTGGATCAACATCCTGTGGGATATTCACTGTCACTTTCATAAGGCCACCGCTGTTCTCATAGCCTACTTTGTTAACAAGCTCTTGTTTATCTTTTACATATGCGTCCATATCCGGCTCAACATGCGTAATTATTGCAGCTTGTAGCCCCTCTCCATCTAACGATTTCAGGGTGTCATCATCTGCCCACTTTAATTGCATTGTCCTTTTATTAAGCTTGCAATCAGGATCGTTTATATATAAATCCCTAAGCTTTTTTTGAACTTTGCCAATTGTTTTTGAACCTATGTGGACAAGATAGGCTCTTTGACAATCATTTTGACCCTCAAAATCCATAATAAGAAAAAAGGCAGGAAGTGGATGATGAATAAGATGAAACCATGAATCGCCCCGGGTTTCCTGGAGGCTCCATCTTTTGAGAGGATGGAGTCATGAACACACGAAAGCGGTATCCCAAAGAGTTGAAGGAACGAGCAGTACGGATGGTGCTCGATCACGCGGAGGAGTA